>JBLUOL010000013.1:0-46898 GCA_048065775.1 Pseudomonas sp. GW6 | reverse complement strand
GCCGAACCGGACCTGGCCCGCGCCGAGACGCTGCGTTTCAACTTCGAGTGGGCCGCCGCGCTGGCTTCGCCTGCCGATGAGGCCGCCGGTCGCTACAAGTACTGGCAGATCAACGGCCAGGCCTGGGACATCAATGACAAGACCTGCGCCGATCGTCCGATCGCCACGTTGAAGAAAGACGGCCACTACGTTTTCGTGCTGCGCAACATGGCGCAGTATCAGCATCCGGTCCATCTGCACGGCATGACCTTCAAGGTGCTGAGCTCGGACCGGCGCAAGATCATTCCATATTTCACCGACACCTATCTGCTGGGCAAGAACGAGACCGCGCGCATCGCCTTCGTTGCCGATAATCCTGGTGTGTGGATGTTCCATTGCCACGTGATCGACCATATGGAAACGGGGCTGATGGCGGCCATCGAAGTGGTGTAGGGTAGGCGCCGTTTTCAGGTCCGCCTGGCAGGCGGTCACCCTTCGGATTGATGCAATGAAACGACCGCAGATCATCGACCGCTCGCGTGACGAGCACTTCATGCGCCTGGCGCTGGCGCAGGCACGCCTGGGCGCGGAGCAGGGCGAGGTGCCGGTCGGCGCCGTGCTGGTGCAGGATGGCGAAGTGGTCGGGCAGGGCTTCAACTGCCCGATTCTGCGTCACGACCCCAGCGCCCATGCCGAGATGGTGGCGATCCGCGCGGCAGCGGAAAGTGTGCAGAACTATCGACTGCCAGGCAGCACTCTCTACGTCACGCTGGAGCCCTGCAGCATGTGCGCGGGTTTGATCGTGCATGCACGCATCGCTCGTGTGGTTTACGCCGCCAGCGAGCCGCGTGCGGGAGTGGCGATCAGTCAGGGGCAATTCTTCGACCAGGGCTTTCTCAACCACCGCGTGCGGGTGGAGGGTGGCTTGCTGGCCGAGGAGAGCGGGGCGCTGCTGAAAGATTTCTTCAAGGCTCGGCGAGGCTGAGCGTTATTACAGGGAATGAGCATGAATAAACGGATGTTGAGTCTTCTGGCGCTCCTGGCGGCGCCTGCGTTCGCTGGTCAGTCAGAGGTGTATCTGGTCGCCAGCGTGCAGTTGGGCGGCTCCAACCTGGCGCAGAGCATTTTTCTGCACGAGCCGCAGATCACCACGCTCGAAGAGTGTCAGGAGGCCGTGCGTATCGGTCAGCGTGATCGCGACTGGCAGCGTTATCACCACATCTTCATGCGTGATCGTTTTCAGGGCTTTACCGGGCATCTGGACTATCGCTGCGTGTTCAGCACCCAGCGCTTCAGCGCCTGGAACGACCGTGCGCGTTACAACCATCCCTATCTGATCAGCATCGACGAGCAGGCCAGCCTGCAGGTGGAGCGGATATCTAGTCAGGCGCAGTGCGCCACGCGGCTCAAAGGCCTGCCGCAGGCGCGGCAGGCGGTCAGTCACTGTGCGCTGGGGAATCAGAGTTTGCTCTGACTGCTTAGAGCGGCGGGGTTTCTTCTTCGGGCTTGCGCTTGTCGATGCCGGGCAGGTGGATACCGCTCTCGGCCACTTGCGTGCCTTCCAGCTGCGGCTGGGTGACCCAGGTGAGAATGTCGTAGTAACGACGGATGTTGCGCACGAAGTGCACCGGCTCGCCGCCGCGCGCATAGCCGTAGCGGGTCTTGCTGTACCACTGCTTTTGCGCCAGACGCGGCAGGATCTTCTGCACATCGGCCCACTTGTTCGGGTCCAGCCCTTCGGCTTCGGTCAGCTTGCGCGCGTCTTCTAGGTGGCCACCGCCGACGTTGTAGGCGGCCAGGGCGAACCAGGTGCGATCCGGCTCGACGATGCCTTCCGGCAGTTGCTGGTGAACCTGGATGAAGTAGCGGGCACCGCCGTCGATGCTCTGTTTAGGGTCGAGACGGTTGGAGACACCGACCGACTGGGCGGTGCGCTGGGTCAGCATCATCAGGCCGCGTACGCCAGTCTTGGACGTGGCGTTGGGTTGCCACAGCGACTCCTGATAGCCCATGGCGGCGAGCAGGCGCCAGTCGACCTGATTGGCGTGACCGGCCTGGCGGAACATCTTCTCGTAGCGCGGCAGGCGCTGCTGCAGGTGCTGCGCGAAGGTGTAAGCACCGACATAGCCGAGCACGTCGACATGGCCGTAGTAGCGTTCCTTCAGGCGCTGCAGGGTGCCGTTAGCCTCCGAGCGTTCGAGGAAGGCGTCGATCTCCACCAGCAGGCTGTCATCCTCGCCAGCGGCTACCGCCCAGCGCATGGTGTTGGTGTCGCCCAGGTCGAAGGCCACCCGCACATTGGGAAAGTACACCTGGTTCATCGCCAGCTCGTTGGAGTCGACCAGGGTCAGGTCGATCTGTCCTTCATCGACCATGCGCAGCAGGTCGACCACCTCGACGGCGTCGGATACCTCGAACTCCAGCTCCGGCTGTTCCAGCTTGAGGGCGGCCAGCTGTTCGGCATGGCTGCTGCCGGCCAGCACCAGAATGCGTTTGCCGACCAGGTCTTCGGGTTTGGTCGGCCGGCTCTCGCCCTGGCGGTAGATGACCTGTGGCGTGACTTCCAGATAGGGAATCGAGAAGCGTGCCTGGCGCTGGCGCTGTGGCGTATCCACCAGGCCGGCGGCAGCCATGACCGGGCCGTTGGCGAGGTCGAGGCTGGAAAACAGACTGTCGAGGTTGTCTGCGGTTTCGATCTTCAGTTCCAGGCCGAGATCGGTGGCGAAGCGCTTGGCCAGTTCATATTCGAAACCGGTGGCGCCGTTGCGGTCCTGGAAGTAGGTGGCGGGGCTGTTACGAGTGACCACGCGCAGCTCACCCTCCGCCTTTGCCTGCTCGAGTACGCTGGGCTTGGGGTCTTCGCCACAGCCAGCAAGCATCAGGAGGGTTCCAATCGCCAACAGCCCTGTGGCGCAACGCATGCGTATCGCAGGTCGTGCAAACATCGGCGCAGTATACGCAAAGCGCAGGCGGTGCCATATCTCGACAGCGCTTCGCTTCTCTGCTAGTACGCGTTCGTCCTTTAAGCGCCAGGCTACAGGTGCCGCGGGCCAACGCTTTAGGGTAGAATGCCCGGCCTCCAGCACACCCCTTCCCAGAGGCTGTTCCGACGATGTTGATTCTGCGCGGCGCTCCCGCCCTTTCCGCTTTCCGCCACGGCAAATTGCTTGAGCAACTGACCAGCAAGGTGCCGGCCGTGACCGGGCTGTACGCCGAGTTCGCGCATTTCGCCGATGTGACGGGCGTACTCAACGCCGATGAAGAACAAGTGCTGGCGCGGCTGCTCAAGTACGGCCCGAGCGTGCCGGTGCAGGAGCCCAGCGGCAAACTGTTCCTGACCATTCCGCGTTTCGGCACCATTTCGCCCTGGTCGAGCAAGGCCAGCGACATCGCCCGTAACTGCGGCCTGGCCAAGGTCCAGCGCCTGGAGCGCGGTATCGCCTATTACGTCAGCGGCGAACTGAGCGAAGCCGACAGCGCTGCCGTCGCCGCCCTGCTGCATGACCGCATGACCCAGCTGGTGCTGAGCGCCCTTGAGGACGCTGCCGCGCTGTTCAGCCATGCCGAGCCCAAGCCGCTGACCGCCGTGGACGTGCTCGGTGGTGGCCGTGCCGCGCTGGAGCAGGCCAACCAGGATCTGGGCCTGGCCCTGGCCGAGGACGAAATCGACTACCTGGTGAAGAGCTTTAATGACCTGGGGCGCAATCCGCACGACATCGAACTGATGATGTTCGCCCAGGCCAACTCCGAGCACTGCCGCCACAAGATCTTCAATGCCAGTTGGGACATCGACGGCGAGAGCCAGGACAAGTCGCTGTTCGGCATGATCAAGAACACCTACCAGATGCATAGCGAAGGCGTGCTGAGCGCCTACAAGGACAACGCCTCGGTCATCGAAGGCTTCACCGCCGGGCGTTTCTTCCCCAATCCGGACACCCGCGAGTACGGTGCGAGCGTCGAGCCGGTGCATATCCTGATGAAGGTGGAGACGCACAACCACCCGACCGCCATTGCACCGTTCCCGGGCGCCTCCACCGGCTCCGGTGGTGAGATTCGTGACGAAGGCGCTACCGGCCGTGGCGCCAAACCGAAGGCCGGCCTGACTGGTTTCTCGGTCTCCAACCTGAATATCCCCGATTTCCTCCAGCCCTGGGAAAAGCCCTACGGCAAGCCCGAGCGCATCGTCAGCGCGCTGGACATCATGATCGAAGGCCCGCTGGGCGGCGCCGCGTTCAACAACGAGTTCGGTCGTCCGGCACTCAATGGCTACTTCCGTACCTTCGAGCAGGCTGTCAGCAGCCCGCGCGGTGAGGAAGTGCGTGGCTACCACAAGCCGATCATGCTCGCCGGCGGTCTCGGCAACATCCGCGAGAACCACGTACAGAAGGGCGAGATCTCGGTCGGCGCCAAGCTGATCGTGCTCGGCGGCCCGGCCATGCTCATCGGCCTGGGCGGCGGCGCCGCCTCGTCGATGGCCACCGGTGCCAGCTCGGCCGATCTGGATTTTGCCTCGGTGCAGCGCGAGAACCCGGAAATGGAACGCCGTTGCCAGGAGGTCATCGACCGCTGCTGGCAGCTGGGCGAGGCCAACCCGATCAAGTTCATCCACGACGTCGGCGCCGGTGGTATCTCCAATGCCCTGCCGGAACTGATCAACGACGGCGGTCGCGGTGGCCGTTTCGAGCTGCGTAACGTGCCCAACGATGAGCCGGGTATGGCTCCGCACGAAATCTGGTGCAACGAGTCGCAGGAGCGTTACGTCCTGTCCGTCGATGCGGCCGACTTCGAGCGTTTCAAGGCCATCTGCGAGCGTGAGCGCTGCCCGTTCGCTGTAGTCGGCGAGGCCACTGCAGAGCCGCACCTGACAGTGACCGACAGCCACTTTAGCAACACCCCGGTGGACATGCCGTTGGAAGTGCTGCTGGGCAAACCGCCGCGCATGCACCGCAGTGTCAGCCGCGAAGCCGAGCAGGGCGATGATTTCAGCGCCGCCAGCGTCGATATCGAAGAAGCCCTGGGTCGTGTGCTGCATCACCCGGCCGTGGCCAGCAAGAGCTTCCTGATCACCATCGGCGACCGCACCATCACCGGTCTGGTTGCTCGCGACCAGATGGTCGGTCCGTGGCAGGTGCCGGTGGCCGACTGCGCCGTTACCGCCACCAGCTTCGACGTCTACACCGGTGAAGCCATGGCCATGGGCGAGCGCACGCCGCTGGCGCTGCTCGACGCACCGGCTTCCGGGCGCATGGCGGTGGGTGAGACCGTTACCAACCTGGCCGCTGCACGCATCGAGAAAATCTCCGACATCAAACTGTCGGCCAACTGGATGGCGGCTGCCGGCCACCCGGGCGAAGACGCCCGCCTGTATGACACCGTCAAGGCTGTCGGCATGGAGCTGTGCCCGGCGCTGGGCATTACCATTCCGGTGGGCAAGGACTCCATGTCCATGAAAACCCGCTGGCAGGATGAAGGCGTCGACAAGAGCGTGACCGCGCCGTTGTCGCTGGTGATCACCGGCTTCGCTCCGGTGCAGGACATCCGTCAGACCCTGACCCCGCAACTGCGCATGGACAAGGGCGAGACCGACCTGATCCTGATCGACCTTGGCCGTGGTCAGAACCGCATGGGCGCCTCGATCCTGGCGCAGGTCTATGCGCAGATCGGCCAGCAGGTGCCGGACCTCGACGACGCCGAAGACCTCAAGGCCTTCTTCGCCGTGATCCAGGGACTGAATGCCGACGGCCACCTGCTGGCTTACCACGACCGTTCCGACGGCGGTCTGCTGACCACCGTGCTGGAAATGGCCTTCGCTGGTCATTGCGGTCTGTCGCTGAACCTCGACGCGCTGGCTGATGACAGCTCCGAGCTGCCAGCGGTGCTGTTCAACGAAGAGCTGGGTGCGGTGATCCAGGTGCGCCAGGACGCCACTCCGGAAGTGCTGGCGCAGTTCAGCGCCGCCGGTCTGGACGACTGCGTGGCCGTGATTGGCCAGGCCGTGAACAACGGCGAGGTCAGCATCAGCTTCAATGGCGAACCGGTGTTCGCCGGTGAGCGCCGTCTGCTGCAGCGTCAGTGGGCCGAGACCAGCTACCGCATCCAGCGTCTGCGCGATAATGCGCAGGGCGCGGATCAGGAGTTCGACCTGCTGTTGGAAGAAGACAATCCCGGCCTGTCGGTCAAGCTCGGCTTCGACGTCAACCAGGACATCGCTGCGCCTTACATCAAGAAGGGCGTACGTCCGCAGGTGGCGATCCTGCGTGAGCAGGGCGTCAACGGCCAGGTGGAAATGGCTGCCGCGTTCGACCGCGCCGGTTTCTCCGCCATCGACGTGCATATGAGTGACATCCTCGCCGGTCGCGTCAGCCTGGAAGAGTTCAAAGGCCTGGTGGCTTGCGGCGGCTTCTCCTACGGCGACGTACTCGGCGCCGGTGAAGGTTGGGCCAAGTCGGTGCTGTTCAACGCTCGCGCCCGCGATGCCTTCCAAGGCTTCTTCGAACGTCGCGACAGCTTCGCCCTCGGCGTGTGCAACGGCTGCCAGATGATGAGCAACCTGCATGAGCTGATCCCTGGCACCGAGTTCTGGCCGCACTTCGTGCGCAACCGCTCCGAGCAGTTCGAAGCGCGCGTGGCCATGGTGCAGATCCAGGAGTCGGCATCGATCTTCCTGCAGGGCATGGCCGGTTCGCGCATGCCGATCGCCATCGCCCACGGCGAGGGTCATGCCGAGTTCGAAAGCGAGGAGGCGCTGCTGGAGGCCGACTTGTCCGGTACCGTGGCCCTGCGTTACGTGGACAACCACGGCAAGGTCACCGAAGCCTACCCGGCCAACCCTAACGGTTCGCCGCGTGGCATCACCGGCCTGACCAGCCGCGACGGTCGCGTGACCATCATGATGCCGCACCCGGAACGGGTGTTCCGCGCCGTACAGAACTCCTGGCGCCCGGACGAGTGGCAGGAAGACGGCGGCTGGATGCGCATGTTCCGCAACGCCCGAGTGTGGGTGGACTAAAAGCGGCCGCGTAGCGGCCTTCTGATGACCCTCTCCCATTTATGGGGCGAAGAGGCGCGCTTTGGAAGCACTGCTTCCTGCGCCGATGAGCGCCTGATCGCGAAGCGATCAGGCCGGGGCGCGGAGCGGGGTGCCCGAAGGGCGGGAGAGGGCAAAAGCGGCCGCGCTCCGATCCAGCTTGAGCTGGCACCGGTGTATAGCGAACGCCGAACCCTCTCCCCAGCCCTCTCCACTAGGCGTGCCCCCAATAAATGGGAGAGGGAGCCGATCGTGGAGCGCGTAACCCGGATGCAATCCGGGATAACCGTTGCCACACCGTCACCCGGATTTCATCCAGGCTACACAGGCCCAGCCATGGCCGATGATCCTCTCCCCATCCTCCCCGAAGTTCGCCTAGTCAGGCCTGGCGAAACTCATCATCTATGCCGCTGCGGGCATTCGCCCGACATGCCGAACTGCACACCCGACTGCGTTCAGTCTCTGATTCTGCAGCCCGAGCGCGAGCAGCGTCTGCTGCTATGCCGCTGTAGCCGATCCGCAAACCTGCCCTACTGCGATGGCAGTCACAGCCCGCCGACCACCGGTCTGGCCGACAAATGGCGGCGCTTTTTCAGCGGTCGCTGAGGACGCCACGCCCTTTGCCTGAGTCGAAAGCAACGAATCGTTTTAATGCTGCGTATGGATTTGTGCGGGCGATCTCAAGACAACTTCATGGCGCAATGACATCATATTGGCGTCATGGCTTGTCTGTTGTTCGGTTGCCCATCTGCGGAGAACTTGATGTACAAACTGTGTTTTTACGTGCCGGAAGCCTATCTGGAGCCGGTGAAAAAGGCGGTGTTCGCAGCCGGCGGCGGGCGCATCGGGCGGTACGACAACTGCTGCTGGCAGGTGTTGGGCCAAGGTCAGTTCCGCGCTCTGGAAGGTAGCCAGCCGTTTATCGGTCAGGTTGGCAGCGTCGAGCAGGTTGCCGAGTGGAAGGTGGAAATGGTCGTTGCCGACGAGTTGATCCACGATGCCGTCAAGGCACTGAAGAAGAGTCATCCTTACGAAACACCGGCCTTCGATGTCTGGCGCTTGTCCGATCTGCAGTTCTGAATCACCTCAGCTAAGGCCTGCAACGCAGCCCTTCGTAGGAGCCCCGCCTCGGGGCGAAGCTTTTCGCCTCAGCGCGGCACGGGTTCGCGGCGGGGCGCCGCTCCTACAGGTTCAACGGGCGATTCAGTGTCTGGCTCAGGGCCTGATTTCGATCAGCGTCCCATCCTTGACCAGGCTCCATACCTCGCGCATGTCGTCGTTCTTCATGGCGATGCAGCCCTCGGTCCAGTCCAGGGTGTGGAAGAACCACTCCGGATATTCCTCATCCAGTGGCGTGCCGTGAATCATGATCATGCTGCCCGGCGGCACCCCGGCTTCCTTGGCGCGAGCCAGATCGCGTGCGTTGGGGTAGGAGATATGCAGCGACATTTGGTACTTATCGCTCGGCTTGCGCCAATCGATCCAGTAGAAGCCTTCCGGTGTGCGCAGGTCGCCTTCGCGTTGCTTGGCGCCATTGGGCTGTTTGCCCAGCGAAATGCGGTACGACTTGATGGTCTCGCCGCGTTGCTGCAGATGCAGTTTGCGCTCCGACTTGAGCACCAGCACCTTGTCCACGGTGCGGCTGCTGGTCGCTGGCGTGGCGCTGGCCAGGGCGTTGAAGCTGAGAGTCAGGCAAAGCAGGGGAAACAACCAACGCATCGGGAACATCCGCAGGGTCAACGGGGTGTGTAATGGGCACGCAGCGCTTCGAGTGGCTCATTGCGTACCGGAAAGAGATTCTGCCGACGGTCGGCGAAGAAGCATTCTAAGGTACGGCCTATGGTCGGGAAAGCCAGCTCTGACCAGGGGATTTCGCTTTCTGCAAACAGTCGCACCTCCAGGCTCTCTTCGCCTACGGCGAAATCCAGATCGACCAGCTCGGCGCGAAACATCATGTACACCTGGCTGATATGCGGCAGGTCGAACAGGGTATAGAGGCTAAGATCGCGCACGCGGGCGCAGGCCTCTTCCAGGGTTTCGCGGGCGGCGGCCTGCTCGATGGTCTCGCCGTTTTCCATGAAGCCTGCAGGTAATGTCCAATAGCCACGGCGTGGCTCGATGGCGCGTCGGCACAGCAGCACCTGGTCACGCCATACGGGCAGGCAGCCGGCGACGATGCGCGGGTTTTCGTAATGCACGGTGGCGCAGTGAGCGCAGACATGGCGCATGCGGTTGTCGCCGGCCGGGATCATGCGGGTCACGGGGTTGCCGCACTGGCTGCAGAATTTCATGCCCGTTCCTCTTTGTCTGGGACTATCTTGGCGGCCTGCGTCTTGGCCGGCAAGCCTGGCATCGAGGTCGGCTTGTCCTGTCGCCGGGGTTGGGCGGCCGGCTGCTTTCATGCCATGATGCCTGGCAAAACAAGACTCCGAGTATGCCCATGCTGGACGAGTTGCTCCATCGTGTGCGCGGCTACAGCCCGCGTCCTCTGGAGACCGAGCGCAGCTTCCCCGAGGCGGCCGTGCTGGTCCCGATTACCCGCAGTGATGAACCTGAGCTGGTGTTGACTCTGCGCGCCAGCGGTTTGTCGACCCACGGCGGCGAGGTTGCCTTTCCTGGTGGCCGGCGCGACCCTGAAGATCGCGATCTGGTGGATACCGCGCTGCGTGAGGCCGAGGAGGAGATCGGTCTGCCGCCGGGACTGGTCGAGGTGGTCGGGCCGCTCAGCAGCCTGGTGTCGCGACACGGCATTCAGGTCACGCCCTACGTCGGGTTGGTGCCTGATTACGTCGAATACAAGGCCAATGATGCGGAGATTGCCTCGGTATTTTCGGTGCCGCTGGAGTTCTTCCGCAGCGACCCGCGCGAAGTGACCCATCGTATCGACTACCTCGGGCAGAGCTGGTATGTGCCGTCCTACACCTATGGCGAATACCGCATCTGGGGCCTGACCGCGATCATGGTGGTGGAGCTGGTCAACCTGATCTTCGACGATGCGCAGATCGCCCTGCACCAGCCACCCGAACACTTCATACACCTGCGCTGATAGCGCCGAGGACTGACGAGCATGAAATACCGCCTGGGAAGCTCCCGTGTCGACGCCCATCCCGAGAGCTGGGTCGCGCCAAGCGCCGATCTGATCGGCAAGGTTCGCCTGGAGGCCGGTGCCAGCGTCTGGTTCGGTGCCGTGCTGCGCGGCGATAATGAACTGATCCATATCGGCGAGAACAGCAATGTGCAGGACGGCAGCGTCATGCATACCGACATGGGTTTTCCGCTGACCCTGGGCAAGGGCGTCACCGTCGGCCACAACGTGATGATGCACGGCTGCACGGTGGATGATTACAGCCTGATCGGCATCAACGCGGTGATCCTCAACGGCGCCAAGATCGGCAAGTACTGCATCATCGGCGCCAACAGCCTGATCCCCGAGGGCAAGGTGATCCCCGATGGCAGCCTGGTCATGGGCAGCCCCGGCAAGGTGGTGCGCGAACTGACCGAGGCGCAGAAGAAGATGCTGGAGGCCAGTGCCGCTCATTACGTTCATAATGCGCAGCGCTATTCTCGTGACCTGGTACCTGATGACGATGAATGATGTAGAAAAGCCGGTGCGTTCGCCCTGCGTGCATGTCTGCGCGCTGGACGAGCAGGATGTCTGCATCGGTTGTCAGCGCACCGTCGCCGAAATCACCCGCTGGGGCCGCATGGACAATGCCGAGCGCCGTGAGGTGCTGCAACTTTGCCTGGAGCGCGCCCGCGCTTCGGGTCTGCTAATGACTTCTTCCTGATTCACTGTTCGAGGAACACTCATGCCCCGTATTGGAACCCCTCTGTCGTCCTCCGCGACCCGTGTGCTGCTGTGTGGCTGCGGCGAGCTCGGCAAGGAAGTGGTGATCGAGTTGCAGCGCCTGGGCTGCGAAGTCATCGGTGTCGACCGTTACGCCAATGCGCCGGCCATGCAGGTGGCACATCGTAGCCACGTCATCGACATGCTCGATGGCGCAGCGTTGCGTGCAGTGATCGAGAAGGAGCAGCCGCACTACATCGTCCCGGAAATTGAAGCCATCGCCACTGCCACCCTGGTCGAGCTGGAGGCCGAAGGCTTCAACGTGGTGCCGACCGCGCGTGCCGCGCAACTGACCATGAACCGCGAAGGCATTCGTCGTCTGGCGGCCGAGGAGCTGGGCCTGCCCACCTCGCCGTACCATTTCTCCGACACCTTCGAGGACTACGCCGCAGCGGTGAAGTCCGTCGGCTACCCCTGCGTGGTCAAGCCGATCATGAGCTCTTCCGGCAAGGGCCAGAGCGTGCTCAAGAGCGACGCCGACCTGCAGCGCGCCTGGGACTACGCCCAGGAAGGAGGGCGTGCCGGCAAGGGGCGGGTGATCGTCGAGGGCTTCATCGACTTCGACTACGAAATCACCCTGCTCACCGTACGTCATGTCGGTGGCACCAGCTTCTGCGCGCCGATTGGTCACCGCCAGGAGAATGGTGACTATCAGGAGTCGTGGCAGCCGCAGCCGATGAGCCCGAAGGCGCTGGCCGAGTCCGAGCGCGTGGCGCTGGCGGTGACCGAGGCGCTGGGCGGACGTGGCCTGTTCGGCGTCGAGCTGTTCGTCAAGGGCGACCAGGTATGGTTCAGCGAAGTCTCGCCGCGCCCGCACGACACCGGCCTGGTGACGCTGATCTCCCAAGAGCTGTCCGAGTTCGCCCTGCATGCCCGCGCCATTCTCGGCCTGCCGATTCCAGTGATCCGCCAGATGGGGCCGTCGGCGTCGGCGGTGATTCTGGTGGAGGGCAATTCGCAGCAGGCCAGCTTCGCCAACCTTGGCGCCGCGCTGAGCGAGCAAGACACGGCGCTGCGCCTGTTCGGCAAACCCGAAGTCAAAGGCCAGCGCCGCATGGGTGTGGCCCTGGCGCGTGACGAGTCCATCGAGGCTGCTCGCGCCAAGGCGCTGCGCAGCGCGCAAGCGGTTCGCGTCCAGTTGTGAGTCGGCATGCGCTGTGGTGGCTGGCGACCGTGCCACTGCTGCCATTGGCGCTGCCTCTGGCCCTGCACACCCGGCGCACGGCATTGCGTCTGCCGGTTGCGCAGGGCGAGCCAAGCGGCACCGCTGCCGCGCATTTACCGGGTGAGCCGTTACGCCTGCTGCTGATCGGTGAGTCGACCGTGGCGGGCGTTGGTGTCACGCACTTCGATCAGTCCCTGGCGAATTGTCTGGCAGTCGCCCTGGCCGAGCGCCTGGGGCGGCCGGTGCGCTGGCGCGCCTGTGGCGAGAATGGCATCACCGCCTCCGAGGCGCATGAATGCCTGTTGCCGCTGGCATTGGCGGAGCCGGCCGACCTGGCGCTGCTGGTATTCGGCGTCAATGACACCACGCACCTCACCCCGAGCAAGCGCTGGCTGCAGGCGCTCGCCGCGATGGCAGATGTATTGGGCGAGCGGGGCTGTCGCGTGGTGTTCAGCGGCGTGCCGCCGTTGCAGCATTTCAGCGCCTTGCCGTGGTTGTTGCGGCAGTTGATGGGCTGGCGGGCCAGCTTGCTGGATCGTGAGTTGCAGAGTCTGGCGCAGCGGCTGGGCGTGCTGCACTGCGTGCTGGACATGCCGTTCGAGGCGCATTATCTGGCCGAGGATGGCTATCACCCGTCGGCATTGGGCTATCGGCAATGGGCTGCAGGCCTGGCCGAACGCCTCACTCCGGAGCTGCTTCGTCCGCTTTGACCTTTGCCACCTGCCAGACGCGCACGCTCTTCACCCGGTTCTCCGCTGCCTGGAGAATCTCCAGGCGATAGGGGCCGATCTTCAGGCAGACGCTGCTGTCCGGGATGCTCTCCAGGGCTTCGGTGATCAGGCCGTTGAGGGTCTTGGGGCCGTCGCTGGGCAGATGCCAGCCGAGGGTCTTGTTCACTTCGCGAATGTAGGCGGCGCCGTCGATGACCAGGGTGCCATCTTCCTGCGGGTGGATATCGGGGCTGCGCAGGCTGTCCTGGTTGCTGAAGTCACCGACGATCTCTTCGAGAATATCTTCCAGAGTGACGATGCCTATCACGTCGCCATATTCGTCGACGACGATGCCGATGCGCCGCTTGTGCTTCTGGAAGTTGATCAGCTGGGTCGCCAGGGGCGTGTTTTCCGGGATGAAATAAGGCTCGTTGCAGGCTGCCAGCAACGCGTCCTTGGTCAGCTGGTTGTGGCTCAGCAGGCGGGCGATCTGGCGCATGTGCACCACGCCTTCGATCTGGTTGATGTCGCCACGAAACACCGGCAGGCGCGTGTGCGAGGTGCTACGTAACTGACCGATGATGATTTCCAGGTCGTCGTCGAGGTCGATGCCGGTCACTTCGTTACGCGGGATCATGATGTCGTCGACCGTGACCCGTTCGAGGTCGAGGATGCTCAGCAGCATGCTCTGGCGGTTCGTCGGCAGTTCTGAGCCGGACTCACGCACCACGCTGCGCAGCTCCTCGGTGGAAAGACTGTCGCTGGCGCGCTGCGACGGATCGATGCCGAGCAGGCGCAGCAGACCGTTGCTGATCACGCTGGTCAGCCACACCACCGGGTAGAGTACGCGCAGCAGCAGGCTGAGCAGGCGACTGGCGGGGAAGGCCACCAGTTCCGGGCGTAGCGCGGCCAGGGTCTTGGGCGTAATCTCGCCGAAGATCAGTACGATGATGGTCAGGCCTGCGGTGGCGATGGCGATACCGGCCTCACCCCACATGTCCACCGCCAGCACTGTGGCGATGGAAGCGGCGAGGATGTTGACCACGTTGTTGCCGACCAGGATGGTGCCGAGCAGGCGATCCGGGCGATCCAGCAGGCGGGTGACGCGCTTGGCGCCCTTGTGGCCCTCCTTGGCCAGATGCTTGAGCCGGTAGCGGTTGAGGCTGAGCAGGCCGGTCTCGGAGCTGGAGAAGAACGCCGAGCAGAGGATGAGGAAAAACAACAGGCCGAGCAGGTAGCTCGAATGTATGTCGTCCATGACGTCTGCCTCAGATGTGCAGGATGAATTCGCGTACCAGCTTGCTGCCGAAATAGGCCAGCATCAGCAGACAGAACCCGGCGAGGGTCCAGCGAATGGCCTTGTGCCCGCGCCAGCCGAGCTGGTGGCGCCCCCACAGCAGCACAGCGAAAACCACCCAGGCGAAGCAGGACAGGAAGGTCTTGTGCGCCAGGTGCTGAGCGAACAGATCATCGATGTACAGCGCGCCGGACAGCAGCGACAGCGACAGCAGCAGCCAGCCGGCGAAGAGAAAGCCGAACAGCAGGCTTTCCATGGTTTGCAGGGGTGGAAAGTTGCGGATCAGCCCGGACGGGTGCTTGTGCTTGAGCTGATGGTCCTGCAACAGCAGCAGGATCGACTGGAACACGGCGATGGTGAGCATGCCGTAAGCCATGATCGAGAACAGGATGTGGGCGAGGATGCCGGGGTGCTCGTTGATAGGGTTGATGGTGCCACTGGG
The DNA here is from genome assembly GCA_048065775.1 of Pseudomonas sp. GW6. GTDB lineage: Bacteria > Pseudomonadota > Gammaproteobacteria > Pseudomonadales > Pseudomonadaceae > Aquipseudomonas. The sequence goes on along the minus strand of JBLUOL010000013.1, from coordinate 32,431 downwards.
CATGAATTCGGCCGCCAGCACGGTCAGTGTGCCGAGCGGGAACAGCAATAGCAGCAGGTTTTCCACCGGGATGCGCAAGCAGGCCAGCAGAATCAGGCCGATAACCGCCCAGGCAATCAGGCTGGCTGCGTTGAAGAAGTCCAGGTTGAGGCCGTGTACGTCATACAGCTGGTAGAACAGGCTGATGCCGTGCAGGCACAAGGCGAGCACACCTAGCGACGCCAGCAGGCGTTTGTCGGGGATGCTGCGCTGCGTCAGACGCAGGCCTTGGTAAGCGGCGGCGCCGGCATAGAGGAGGGCGGCGGCGAGACTGGGCAACAGAGGGTGCATAAATCCGTGTAAGGCGAGCCCGAAAGGCGCTGAGTGTGGCACAGAAGGGCGTCAGCACGAAAGACCGCCGGCGGTGTCGGCAGCTCGGCGACTTCGCTATAATCCGCCGCCTGTCGCACACCCGGCGCGCCGGGTCGCACCTATCAAAGGAACGCGCATGTTCGAAAATCTTACCGATCGCCTGTCCCAGACGCTGCGTAATGTCACGGGCAAGGCCAAGCTGACCGAAGACAACATCAAGGATACGCTGCGCGAAGTGCGCATGGCCCTGCTCGAGGCCGACGTGGCTCTGCCGGTGGTCAAGGACTTCGTCGGCAAGGTCAAGGATCGCGCCGTTGGTACCGAAGTCTCCAAGAGCCTGACGCCGGGCCAGGCCTTCGTGAAGATCGTTCGCGCCGAGCTGGAAGAGCTGATGGGCGCTGCCAACGAAGACTTGGCGCTCAATGCAACTCCGCCAGCCGTGGTGCTGATGGCCGGCCTGCAGGGCGCGGGCAAGACCACCACCGCCGGCAAACTGGCCAAGTTCCTCAAGGAGCGCAAGAAGAAGTCTGTGCTGCTGGTGTCGGTCGACGTCTACCGTCCGGCGGCAATCAAACAGTTGGAAACCCTGGCGGGCGACCTCGGGGTGACTTTCTTCCCCTCCGATGCCAGTCAGAAGCCGGTGGATATCGCCAACGCAGCGATCCGCGAAGCCAAGCTGAAGTTCATCGACGTGGTCATCCTCGATACCGCCGGTCGCCTGGCCATTGATGCCGAGATGATGGCCGAGATCCAGGCGCTGCACGCAGCCGTCAAACCGGTCGAAACGCTGTTCGTGGTCGACGCCATGACCGGCCAGGACGCCGCCAACACCGCCAAGGCGTTCGGCGAGGCGTTGCCGCTGACTGGTGTGGTGCTGACCAAGGTCGACGGTGACGCCCGTGGTGGCGCTGCCTTGTCCGTCCGTCATATCACCGGCAAGCCGATCAAGTTCATCGGTATGGGCGAGAAGAGCGACGCGCTCGAGCCCTTCCATCCGGATCGTATCGCCTCGCGCATCCTCGGCATGGGTGATGTGCTCAGCCTGATCGAACAGGCCGAGCAGACCCTTGATCGCGAGAAGGCCGAGAAACTCACCAAGAAGCTGAAGAAGGGCAAGGGCTTCGATCTCGAAGACTTCCGTGATCAGCTGCAGCAGATGAAAAACATGGGCGGCCTCGGCGGTCTGATGGACAAGCTGCCGTCCATCGGTGGCGTTAATCTGTCGCAGATGGGCAATGCTCAAGGTGCGGCGGAGAAGCAGTTCAAGCAGATGGAGGCGATCATCAACTCGATGACGCCGGCCGAGCGCCGCGATCCGGACATCATCAGTGGCTCGCGCAAGCGCCGCATCGCTATGGGTTCCGGTACCCAGGTGCAGGACATCGGTCGCTTGATCAAGCAGCACAAGCAGATGCAGAAGATGATGAAGAAATTCACCGCCAAGGGCGGTATGGCCAAGATGATGCGCGGCATGGGCGGCATGCTTCCGGGTGGCGGCGGAATGCCGAAATTCTGAGGCCTGTACGCCGGCCGATGGTCGTCCGGAAAAAGAGATTTGCAAACCGCCGCATAATCCTTAAAATATGCGGCCTTTCGGGCCTAGGCCCATTTTTGATGTGTGCCTCAAGTTAGCACCGACTACAGGAACGATGTTCTCATGGTAACTATTCGTCTCGCTCGTGGCGGCTCCAAAAAGCGCCCCTTCTACCACCTGACCGTGACCAACAGCCGCAATGCGCGCGACGGTCGCTTCGTAGAGCGTATCGGTTTCTTCAACCCGATCGCCGCGGGTGCTGAAGTCAAGCTGTCCGTCAATCAAGAGCGTGCTGCCTACTGGCTGAGCCAGGGCGCGCAGCCGTCTGAGCGCGTTGCTCAGCTGCTCAAGGAAGCTGCCAAGGCTGCTGCCTAAGCATCTTTATGAGTACGACGCCGGCCGTCGCCGAGGATTTGATCGTTCTCGGCAAGATTGTTTCGGTGCACGGCGTCAAGGGTGAAGTGAAGGTGTACTCCTTTACCGATCCCATCGATAACGTGCTCGATTACCGCAACTGGACGCTCAGGCGTGACGGTGAGGTAAAGAAAGTGGAACTGGCCAGCGGCCGCCTTCAGGGCAAGGTGCTGGTAGCCAGGTTGAAAGGTCTGGATGATCGCGAAATTGCGCGTACCTACGCCGGTTTCGAGATCTGCGTGCCGCGTAGCGAGTTGCCAGAGCTGGAAGATGGTGAGTTCTACTGGTACCAGTTACAGGGCTTGAAGGTCATTGATCAGGCAGAGCAGCTGCTCGGTGTGGTCGACCACTTGTTCGAGACCGGTGCCAACGATGTGATGGTGGTCAAGCCCTGCGCGGGCAGTCTGGATGATCGCGAGCGTCTGTTGCCCTACACGGGGCAGTGCGTGCTTTCGATTGACCTGGCAGCTGGTGAGATGCGGGTCGACTGGGATGCGGATTTCTAAGGCTCATGCGTGTAGAAGTCATCACCCTGTTCCCGGAAATGTTTGCCGCCATCGGCGAGTACGGCATCACCAGTCGAGCGGTCAAGCAGGAGCTTCTCAAGCTCAATTGCTGGAACCCGCGAGACTACACGACTGATCGTCACCATACGGTGGATGACCGCCCTTTCGGCGGTGGTCCGGGAATGGTGATGAAAATCAAGCCTCTCGAGGATGCCTTGGCCGGTGCCAGGCAAGCCGCGGGAGAGAAGGCGAAGGTGATCTACCTGTCGCCGCAGGGCCGTAGCCTGAATCAGGCGGCGGTCCGCGAGCTGGCGCAGGAGGATGCACTGATCCTGATCGCTGGTCGTTATGAAGGCATCGACGAGCGTTTCATTGAGGCGCATGTCGATGAGGAATGGTCGATTGGCGACTACGTCCTGTCCGGCGGTGAGCTGCCGGCCATGGTGCTGATCGACGCGGTGACGCGCCTTTTGCCTGGTGCATTGGGTCATGCCGATTCGGCCGAGGAGGACTCCTTTACGGATGGCCTGCTCGACTGCCCGCACTACACCCGCCCGGAGGTGTATGCGGATAAACGTGTTCCCGAAGTGTTGCTTAGTGGCAATCACGAACACATCCGGCGCTGGCGTTTGCAGCAGTCCCTTGGTCGGACCTGGGAACGTCGCGCTGATCTTCTGGATAGCCGCTCGCTTTCTGGAGAAGAGAAGAAGCTGCTGGAGGAATACATCCGCCAGCGGGACGATAGTTAACGTATCGATGATGGGCCGGGAGGCTTGTCTTAGGAGCGCAGCATGACCAACAAGATTATCCAGATGCTCGAAGCTGAGCAGATGAACAAAGAAATACCGACTTTCGCCCCTGGCGACACCGTAGTCGTACAAGTGAAAGTAAAGGAAGGCGACCGTCAGCGTCTGCAGGCCTTCGAAGGCGTGGTTATCGCCAAGCGTAACCGCGGCCTGAACAGCGCCTTCACCGTGCGCAAGATCTCCAGCGGCGTTGGCGTTGAGCGTACCTTCCAGACCTACAGCCCGCTGGTTGACAGCCTGGCAGTCAAGCGTCGTGGTGACGTGCGCAAAGCCAAGCTGTACTACCTCCGCGATCTGTCCGGCAAAGCCGCACGCATCAAGGAAAAGCTGTCCTAAGTTCGGACGCTTCTCTGACAAAGGCAGCCTAAGGGCTGCTTTTGTCGTTTCTGGCTTGCAGTGATCATGAGTGGCATTGAGATGACCCCGAGAGAGCAAGAGATCCAGCGACGCATCGCACTGTCGGAAACCCGTGTGACCAAGGCGGTGTTTCCACCGACCACCAATCATCACAACACCCTCTTCGGCGGCACCGCGCTGGCCTGGATGGACGAAGTGTCGTTCATCGCTGCTACGCGGTTCTGCCGTCTGCCGTTGGTCACCGTTTCCAGCGATCGCATCGATTTCAAGCACGCGATACCGGCGGGCTCCATCGTCGAGTTGGTTGGGCGGGTAATCAAGGTCGGCAATACCAGCCTCAAGGTGGAGGTTGAGGTGTTCGTCGAGGGGCTGTATCAGGAAGGGCGCGAGCGGGCGATCAGCGGTAGTTTCAGCTTCGTCGCCGTCGATGATCAGCAGAAGCCAGTGCCGGTATTGCCGGGATTCGCTAGCTAGCCATTTGCCGGCCTTGGGCAAGGGCCGCTGATCGTCGGCCTGGTCTGCTGGTGCGTCGGGTGTTGGCTGTGGAACACTTGCCTACCCTGTAATTGAAGGTCAATCGATGCCTGCGCTGACTCACCCTCTGATCGAGCGCTTCCTCGAAGCCCTATGGTTGGAAAAAGGGCTTTCCGCCCATACTCAGGCCGCCTATCGCAGTGATCTGGAGCACTTCAATGGCTGGCTCGCTGGGCGTGGCCTGGCGCTGCAGCATATCGGCCGCGACGCCATTCTCGATCACCTGGCCTGGCGTCTCGAGCAGGGCTATCAGGCGCGCTCCACGGCGCGCTTTCTCTCCGGTGTGCGCGGCTTCTACCGTTTCCTGCTGCGTGAAGCACTGATCAGCGAAGACCCGACCTTGCAGGTCGAGCTGCCGCAGATCGGCCGGCCACTGCCCAAGTCACTGTCCGAAGCGGATGTCGAGGCGTTGCTGCAGGCGCCGGACCTGGATGACCCCATCGGCCTGCGTGATCGCGCCATGCTCGAGGTGCTCTACGCCTGCGGTTTGCGTGTCAGCGAGCTGGTCGGTCTGACGCTGGAGCAGGTCAATCTGCGTCAGGGCGTACTGCGGGTGTTCGGTAAAGGCAGCAAGGAGCGTCTTGTACCGTTGGGTGAAGAGGCTATTGCCTGGATCGAGCGCTACATACGCGAGGCGCGTCCGCTGTTGCTGGGCGGCAAACCCAGCGATGTGCTGTTTCCCAGCTTGCGTGGCGAGCAGATGACTCGGCAGACCTTCTGGCATCGCATCAAGCATCAGGCCCAGGTCGCTGGCATCAGCAAGGCGTTGTCGCCGCACACATTGCGCCACGCCTTCGCCACGCATCTGCTCAATCACGGCGCCGATCTGCGGGTGGTGCAGATGTTGCTGGGGCACAGTGACCTGTCCACCACGCAGATCTACACCCATATCGCACGTGCCCGTTTGCAGGAGCTGCATGCGCAACACCACCCGCGTGGCTGATGCGCTGGCGGAATGGGGGGCCGTTGGCTGCGCCATCTGCTAGCTGGTCGGCTGTCCGGTGTTGCATCTGTGGTAGGCTGTTGCGATCTTCAACGGTCCGTCGTTCGACAGGAGTATTCATGTCCCTGACCCGTATTTCCCTGGCTCTGGCACTTGTGCTGGGCAGTAGCGCCGCCCTGGCTGCCGATCCTGATCAGGCCATTCGCCAGTCGCTCAAGTCGCTCGACGCCAATTTGCCGATCGAGGCGATTGCCGAAAGCCCGTTGCCGGGTATCTATCAGGTGCAGCTGGAGGGCGGCCGTCAGCTCTATACCAGTGCCGATGGTCAGTTCCTGATCCAGGGTTATCTGTTTCAGGTCAAGGACGGTAAGGCCGTCAACCTGACCGAGCTCGAAGAAAGCCGCGCGGTGGCCAAGCAGATCAATGCCATTCCGGCCAAGGAAATGGTGGTGTTCGCGCCGAAGGCGCCGAAGACCCATATCACCGTGTTCACCGATACCGACTGCGGCTACTGCCAGAAGCTGCACAGTGAAGTGCCCGAGCTCAACCGTCTGGGCGTCGAAGTGCGTTATGTCGCCTTCCCGCGCCAGGGCCTGAACAGCCCGGCGGCCAAGGAGCTGGTCAATGTCTGGTGCGCCAAGGATCAGCAGGAGGCGATGAACCGCGCCAAGACCCGCCAGAGCGTAGCCGATGCCTCCTGTGACAACCCGGTGGCCAAGCAGTACCAGCTCGGCCAGATGATTGGGGTCAATGGTACGCCGGCTATCGTGCTGGCCAACGGCAAGATGATTCCGGGCTATCAGCCGGCGCCGCAGTTGGCCAAAATTGCGCTGGAGTCGAACTAAGAACCTGTCCACGAGCTGCTGTGCGTCGGCTCTGCTGCGTTAAAAACAGGCCCGGAAAGCCGCTTGCGGCTAACGCACCTCAGTGCGGCCCGAAAGGGTGAGCGAAGCGAGTAATGCTCATTTACACCTCGTAAACTGCGCTTCCTTGCCTGTTTGACTCGCTGGCGCTCGCCCTTCGGGCCAGCCTTCGGCTGTTACTCCCGCTGGTCGTTGCGCCTTGCATAGCTCTAGCTCGCGAGCTCGTGATCAGGTTCTGTGAGCGGTGGATTGACTAACAAACAGCCGCTTCGTAAGGTGCGGCTCTTTATCTGCGGCCGGAGCATGCTCCGGCCGTTTCGTGCAGTGCTGATGGGGAATTGAGTGTGAAGCCGGTCAAAGTGGGCATCTGTGGGTTGGGCACCGTCGGTGGCGGTACGTTGAATGTACTCAAGCGCAATGCTGAGGAGATTACTCGGCGCGCCGGTCGCGGCATCGAGATTGCCCAGATCGCCATTCGCTCGCCCAAGCCGCAGTACGACACCACCGGCATTGCCATGACCAGCGACGTGTTCGAGCTGGTCAACAACCCCGAGATCGATATCGTCATCGAGCTGATCGGCGGTTACACCCTGGCCAAGGAGCTGGTGCTCAAGGCCATCGACAACGGCAAGCATGTGGTCACCGCCAACAAGGCGTTGATCGCCGTACACGGCAACGAGATCTTCGCCAAGGCGCGCGAGAAGGGCGTGATCGTCGCTTTCGAAGCGGCTGTGGCTGGCGGTATTCCGGTGATCAAGGCGATCCGCGAGGGGCTTGCGGCCAACCGCATCAACTGGCTGGCCGGCATCATCAACGGCACCGGCAACTTCATCCTCACCGAGATGCGCGAGAAGGGTCGTGCCTTCGAGGACGTGCTCAAGGAAGCGCAGGCGCTGGGTTATGCCGAAGCTGATCCGACTTTCGACGTCGAAGGCATCGATGCCGCGCACAAGCTGACCATTCTCGCATCCATCGCTTTCGGCATCCCGTTGCAGTTCGACAAGGCCTACACCGAAGGCATTACCAAGCTGACCACAGCCGACGTGAACTATGCCGAGGCGTTGGGCTATCGCATCAAGCACCTGGGTGTCGCTCGCCGCACCGAGGCTGGTATCGAGCTGCGCGTGCACCCGACGCTGATTCCGGCCGATCGCCTGATCGCCAACGTCAACGGCGTGATGAACGCGGTGATGGTCAATGGCGATGCCGTCGGCAGCACCCTGTACTACGGCGCGGGCGCCGGCATGGAGCCGACCGCTTCGGCAGTGGTGGCTGATCTGGTAGATGTGGTGCGTGCACTTACTACCGATCCGACCAACCGCGTGCCGCACCTGGCCTTCCAGCCGGATTCGCTCTCCGATCACCCGATCCTGCCCATTGCCGAGTGCGAGAGCGCCTACTACCTGCGCATCCAGGCCAAGGATCATCCTGGCGTGCTGGCCCAGGTGGCGAGCATTCTCTCCGAGCGCGGCATCAATATCGAGTCGATCATGCAGAAGGAAGCCGAGGAGCAGGACGGCCTGGTACCGATGATCCTGGTCACCCACCGTGTGGTCGAGGCGCGTATCATCGAGGCCATCGCCGCCATGGAAGCGCTGGATGGCGTGACCTCGCCTGTCATGCGCCTGCGCGTCGAACAGCTCAACTAATCCCGTGTCCACCCGCAGGCGCAGGCCTGCGGGTGCAGTCGAACGAAGGTTTATCCCATGCGCTATATCAGTACCCGCGGCCAGGCGCCGGCCCTGAATTTCGAAGACGTGCTGCTGGCTGGCCTAGCCAGTGATGGCGGCCTCTACGTGCCGGAGAATCTGCCGCGCTTCACCGTCGAGGAGATCGCTTCCTGGGCGGGCCTGCCTTATCACGAGCTGGCCTTCCGGGTGATGCGCCCGTTCGTTGCCGGCTCCATCGCCGATGCCGACTTCAAGAAAATCCTCGAAGAAACCTACGGCGTATTCGCTCATAACGCCGTGGCGCCGCTGCGTCAGCTGAACGGCAACGAGTGGGTGCTGGAGCTGTTCCATGGCCCGACTCTGGCGTTCAAGGATTTCGCCCTGCAACTGCTCGGTCGTCTGCTCGATCACGTGCTGGCCAAGCGCGGTGAGCGCGTGGTGATCATGGGGGCCACCTCCGGCGATACCGGTTCGGCGGCCATCGAAGGCTGCAAGGCCTGCGACAACGTCGACATCTTCATCATGCACCCGCACAAACGCGTGTCCGAGGTGCAGCGCCGGCAGATGACCACCATCCTCGGCGACAACATCCATAACATCGCCATCGAAGGCAACTTCGACGACTGCCAGGAGATGGTCAAGGCCAGCTTCGCCGACCAGGGCTTCCTCAAGGGCACGCGCCTGGTGGCGGTCAACTCGATCAACTGGGCGCGGATCATGGCCCAGATCGTCTACTACTTCCACGCTGCGCTGCAGCTCGGCGCGCCGGCGCGATCCATCGCCTTCTCGGTGCCGACCGGCAACTTCGGCGATATCTTTGCTGGTTACCTGGCGCGCAACATGGGCCTGCCGGTCAGCCAGCTGATCGTCGCCACCAACCGCAACGACATCCTGCACCGCTTCATGAGCGGCAATCAGTATGTAAAAGAAACCCTGCACGCGACCTTGTCGCCGTCGATGGACATCATGGTCTCGTCCAACTTCGAGCGCCTGCTGTTCGACCTGCATGGGCGTAATGGTGCGGCTATCGTCGGCTTGATGGATACTTTCAAGCAAGGTGGTGGCTTCAGTGTCGAGGAAGATCGCTGGAGCGAGGCGCGCAAGCTGTTCGATTCGCTGGCGGTGAATGACGAGCAGACCTGCGAGACCATCACTGAGGTGTACAGGGAGTGTGGCGAGCTGCTCGATCCGCACACCGCCATCGGTGTGCGCGCCGCGCGTGAGTGCCGCCGCAGTCTGGCGACGCCCATGGTGGTGCTGGGTACCGCGCATCCGGTCAAGTTCCCTGAGGCGGTGGAGAAGGCAGGTATCGATGCCGTTCCGGCGTTGCCGGCGCACCTGACCGATCTGTTCCAGCGCGAAGAGCGTTGCACCGTGCTGACCAATGATCTGAAAGCCGTGCAGCAGTTCGTCGCGGCTCACGGCAATCGCGGCAAGCCGCTCTGATGGCGATTGGTGTTGCACGCATGAACCCGCCCTGATACGGCGGGTTTTTTATTGTGTGCATTTGTGGGTTAGGTGAGCGCTATGTGTTGGCCTGGTGATTCTTTCCCGACAATCATTCAGGTCATTTTTTCCACGTTTCCTGTCCGAAATCTGTCTGTTTTCTATGGGAGGGCTGCCCTCTAATAAGCGCCGTAGACGCTTTTGATGGAGACAGCGATGGGGCACTGGGAAGGCAGCATCAAGGTCACGAATGACGTTCGGCATGTCTCTCTGCGGTGGCTCGAGCGCATCGATCCGCAGGCAGCTGCTGCCATTGTCAGTCTGATCGACTGCACCGTCGAAGACGATGGAGTCCTGGGTTTTACGCAGGCGATGAGCGCCGGGCAGGCCCGTGAATTCTGTGTTGGCTTGCAGGCAGCCATTGATCGAGGCTGCGGCCATGCGCTGCTGGGCGAGAGCGTGGATGGCCCGGCGTGCTTTGTGATGATGACGCGTAGCGCCATGCCAAACTGCCGGCACCTCGCTGAGTTAACCAAGGGTGTGGTGCATCCGCACATGCGCGGTCATGGCTTGATACCGCAGCTCTTTCACGAAATCGTCCTGCGTGCTCGGCAGCTAGGCATCGAACGGTTGACCCTGGACGTCCGGGAAAACACTCGCGCACACAAGCTGTGGGGCCGTATGGGCTTCGTTTCGTTCGGTGTGCTGGAGGATTACGCGCGTGTCGGCGAGACCAGCCACCGCGGTCACTACATGACTCAGCGGGTCTCAGACCTAGCCGCACGCCTCGCTCTGGACTGACCCCGTAGTCATTTGACAAGGAGATAAACCATGACCATGCCCCAGGAGCAGTTCAAGCGCGCTCTGCAAGACACCTTGCACCAGCACTTGACCATTTCTCACCCAATCTTTCTCGAGTTGCTCGACCCTCAGACGAAGAATCTTGACCTGTTGCGCAAGGTCGCCACGCAGGGTTATCAACTGACCAAGTATTTCCTGACCTATGTCGAACACTTGTTTTTCTACTGTCCGTCGCCCACCTACAAGCGTGCGCTGCTGATCAACTGCTATGAAGAGGAAACCGGTCGCCTGTCTCGTACCGACAACCACGTCACTCTGATGCAGAACTTCATTCGCGCCCTCGGCGTCAGTGATGCGCAGCGCGATGCGGAAACTCCGCTCCCGGCCACCCAGCGGCTGATCGATTATCGTCTCGAGGCCGTGCGCGATCCGGCGCGTTATCACATCGGAGCGGCAGCGGTGATGATCGCCAGCGAGGGACAGAATCTGGAAACCGTTGCCGGCGATGCCCGCCATGAGCTGCTGGGCAGGGCCTATGGGCTGACCGAGGAGGACTTGCTGTTTTTCTCGGTCCACCAGAAAGAGGACGTTGGTCACGTCAATCAGGGCTTGGGGCTGGTCAGCGAAATCTGTACTTCCGAGCAGATGCAGCATGAAGCACTGCAGGCCGTGGATCTCACCTGCCGGATGTTCTACGGCATGTACGAAGACATGTACCGCCATTACTGCAAGGCTCGTGTCGTCGTACCCGCCTGATGCCAGCTCGCTGGCATATCTCATTGCGAGGAAAAACCATGTCCAGACAACATAGCTCTGCCTTGGTGGCGGGTGTGCTCGCCGTTGGTTTTCTGGTGATGTTTCTGTCCAGTGCCATCAAGGGCCTTTACCAGGTGTACTTTGTCGATCTGGCGGCGCATTTCGGGGGTGGCCGTTCCGGTTTGGCTCTGGGGGGGACATTGTTTGTCCTGACCATTGGCCTCGCTTCGCCTCTGGTGGGAGGGTTGAGCGATAGGGTCGGGCCGTTGTGGACGGTGGTTGCCGGCAGTTTCTGTGGTGGCCTGGCATTACTGGGAGTCAGTCTGTTCGATCACAGTCTTACCCTGTTCATCCTGCTCTACGGTTTGCTTGGAGCCTTTGCCTTGGCGGCGATGACCTACGTGCCTATGGGTATCCTGGTGGATCGCATGGTCGGTGAGAAGTCCAAGGCCTTTGCTTTTGCCGTGGTTACCAACGGTACCGCCATCGGTTTCATCGTGCTGTCGCCACTATGGATCTGGTTGGAGCAATGGGTGTCCTGGCAGAGCCTGTTCAGTGTGATCGGCCTGATCTTCCTGCTGCCGCTGAGTGCAGCGCTGTTCTGGGTGGCCCGCCGCGTACCATTGGCTGCGCCAGCATCCGGTGTGGAGGGCAAGGTCTCGCTGAGATTTCTCCTGGGTGACCCGCGGTTCTTCGTGTTGGCGCTGAGCTTTGCCAGTTGCGGTGCGACCATGGCGTTCATCGACGTGCATTTGGTGCCTTACTGGCAGGGGCAGGAAGTGGTGCCATCGATACAGGCCAGCAGCTTGAGCCTGCTCGGTGTATTGGAGCTGATCAGTGGTCTGTTGGCCGGTTGGTTGGCGACACGTTTCAACAAGGGAGCCTTGCTGGCGGCGTTCTATCTACTGCGTTGTGCTGCTGTGGCGCTGTTGCTGGTGCAGCCGAGCACGCTTTCGGTGTACCTGTTCGCGATCATCTTCGGCGCCAGTTATCTGGGTACCGTGGTACTGACCTCGGCCTTTTGCTTCGACCTCTATGGGAGTGCGATCAAGGGCAAGGTATTCGGTGCGCTTTTCCTGGTGCATCAATTGGGCGCCATGGCCGTGACCCAGCTCGGTGCCATGGACTACGACCGCCACCAGAGCTATCAGATGACGGCACTGGTGCTCACTCTGGTGACCCTGCTGGCCGCTGGGCTGTCGCTGACTTTGCTGCCCTGGGGGCGGAGTGCGGCTGCTCGAGAGCTGGTCAGGAGTTGAAGCGTTTGATCACTTCACATCATCAGCAGAGGATGAGGAATTCATGGATCACGATACGCCACACTCTCGCGATTTCGATGCCAGTGCGGCTCTGCATGTCGGCCGGGGAGAGGACTTTTCCGATACCTTCTGTGAGCCTTTGGCGATGACGTCCGCTTATACCTTCGCTTCGGCTCGTGATGCTTGGGAAAAGTTCACTGGCCAGCAGCCAGGCAATGTCTACAGCCGTTTTACCAATCCCACTGTGCGTGCCTTCGAGCGGCGTATCGCATCGCTCGAAGGGGGCCGAAGATGCGGCAGCCTTCGCCTCCGGTATGGGGGCGATAGCCGGTCTTTGCCAGGCGCTGTTGAGCCAGGGCGAGAACATTGTCTGCAGCCGTGATGTGTTCGGTACAACCTTGAGTGCTTTGCGCAACTACATGGGCCGGTTTGGTGTCGAGGTGCGCCTGGTTGAGCTGACCGATCTGGATGCCTGGCAGCGCAATATCGATAGCAGGACGCGTCTGGTGCTGCTGGAGTCGCCGTCCAATCCGGTGCTGAAGATCGCTGACATCGGCGAAATCAGCCGCATCGCCCATGCCAAGGGGGCCTTGCTGGCGGTGGACAACACGATGCTCACCCCGGTTTTTCAGAGCCCGCACTGCCTGGGGGCGGATATGGTGGTGCATTCTGCCGGCAAATACATCGACGGTCAGGGGCGGGCGCTGGCAGGGGTGGTTACCGGCAGCGCCGCCCTGATCAGTGAGTTGCGTGGAGTACTGCGTACCCTGGGCATCTCGTGTAGTCCTTTCAATGCCTGGCTGCTGCTCAAGAGCCTGGAAACCCTCGAGGTACGCATGCAGCGTGTGGCCAGCAGCGCCTTGGAGTTGGCGCAGTGGCTGCGTGAGCAAGCTCTGGTGGAGGCGGTTTACTACAGCGGCCTGACCGAGCATCCGCAACATGCGTTGGCCTGTCGTCAACAGCGCGGCCATGGCGGCCTGCTCAGCTTTCGCATGAGTGGAGGGCAAGCGGCTGCCTGGCAGTGGATCGATGCGCTGCAACTGGTAGCGCGTTGTACCAATATCGGCGATACACGGAGCATGGTCACTCATCCGGCTACCACCACGCATTGCCGCTTGACCTGGGAGGAGCGTCAAAGCGCTGGAATTCCCGATGGCCTGGTGAGACTGTCCGTAGGGCTTGAACGTCTTGATGACCTGCGTTGCGATCTGGCTCGGGCCTTCGCCGAAGTCGAGCATGGTCGGCGCCACTCTTCGTTGAGTGCGCTGTACCGGGGGCTGGCCTCTTGAGCCAGGGGGCGTTGGTGTCGCTGAGCATCGGCGGGGTGATCTTGCTCTTGCAGGGGCTGGCATTGCTGGTTCTTGCGGGTGAAGGCTGGCGGCTGCCACGGGGGCTGTGGTGCTGGCTGCTACCGCTGACCGTCGTGTTGCTCTATCTGGTCGATCTGGCCCCGTTGTCCCAGGTGCTGCTACATCTGCAAAGTGATCTGCCGATGTTCTCCTGTTTTTAGAGGCATGATGATCCGTTCACGAGGGGTTCAAAAAACTGCCTCGATCTAGGCTTTCTGCTGCATCGCGCAGCGAGCGCACCGGTACGCCAGCAGCGTGGGGCGGTAGCCCCCCGATTGTGTTTCAGAGGGTTGCGGCTGATTTTCGATACTGCAGGGGAGGCAGAGGCATTTCCTTGCTCCAGGCCAGGCGAAAGGCTTGGCTGCTGCTGAAACCGCAACGTTCGGCGAGGGACTCGATAGGGATGCGCTGTTGCTCCAGCAACTGCTTGGCATGTTCCACTCGTAATTTGCGCAGGTATGCCTGAAGGGTTATGCCGGTGTTCTGGCGAAACAGCCGTGCCAGGTGGCGGTAGCTCAGGTTGAAGCGGCGGGCGACGTCCTCCATGGCAAGCGAGCTGGCAAACTGTTGCTCAAGATAGCTCTGTACCTCATGAATCAGTGGGTGGATGTGGTTGCGGGTCAGGTCGCGCATGCTCAACTGTGGATCATTGCCGGCGCGGCGGCGGTAGATCACCAGTTCCTGGGCCACGCGCCCGGCCTCGCTGCGGCCGAGCCGTTGGCTGATCACGTGCAGTGCCAGATCGATACCGGTGGAAACCCCGGCGGAGGTGTAGAGGTTGCCGTCTTGCACGAACAGATGGTTGCTCAGCACCTCCGCGAGGGGAAAGTGCTGCTGTAGCTGTTCCGCGTAACGGTGGTGGGTCGTGCAGCGGCGACCGTCGAGCAGGCCGGCTTGGCCGAGCAGAAAGGCGCCTGTGCAGATTGAACAGATCGCCAGGTCAGGCGTGTGGCTGGCGATTCGTTGCAGCCAGTGCGCGACTTGCTGCAGGATGCTTTGCTCGGCAGGGATTTGGGGTAATTTGTGGCCAATGACGAACAACAGGTCGCCAGCTTCGAGGCTTTCTGGCAGTGGCTCCAGCCCGGTCACACTGATGTTCTGGAAGCACTCGATCTGCGTTATCGGCCCGATGCAGCGGACGCATAACGGCGCCATGTCCAGTTCAAAACAGGTTGATATGGTTTGCAGCGGGCCTGCAAGATCGAGCAGATGAGTGTGGGGCAGTAGCAGGAACCAGACATTGCGCATCGGTACTTCCTTGTCGGCAATAATAAAGTGCAGGGCAGGGTGTTACCACTTTCTGCGGTCAACAGGACGGTATTCTTAAAGCATGAAACGGGCCAGGGTTTGCAAAAAAGGCTTGCTCTGCCATAGCTCCGACGGTCGCTCAGCACTCCGGTATGAGTTCGTTCAGGCTGGCTGGAGTCGGTGAGCGATTTTGCAGCATGCGACGTTACACTCAGGGAAGTTCGCTGCGTTGGTGAAGCCGACGCCCAGATCAAACTGTGTGAAAACTACTGCGCTCGGCCATGCTGCGTTAAAAAACGGCTCAAAGTGCTCATTTACAACTCGTAAACCGCGCTTTTTCGCCGTTTTTTGCCTTGCCTGACCTGCGCTCGCTACGTTTTCACGCGGTCTGCAAGTGGCTCGGGTTTCGTTTGTGGCTGGCTCAGAGCGCGAAGATCAGCGCCAGGAGCGCCATCAGGACGATCAGTATCAGCCAGACCAGGGCGTTGAGGCGACTGGCGCGCACAACGGCTGGGCCGCGCATGTGTACGGGTGGATCGTCCTCCAGGTACTGATCGATGCGGCGTTCGGCTTCCTTCTGGTCGTTTGCCAGGTTTTCGCTGAGCAGGTCGATGGCGGCCTGGCGTTGATTGGCATGCAGCAGTTGGCGTACGGCCGGGGGGAGTTCGTCAATCATGCGGCCGATCCTCTTGATCAGGTGAGCGTCAGTCAGTCCGTGCTGGTGGCGACTGTTGGTCGGCACCTGATGTCGTCACAGTGGCAAGCTGGCAGTCATGGAGATGCTGCAGTTACCTTTAATAAGCCCTCGTAGTCGAGATATTGGCAAGGCGCCAGTTGACCATCGCCACTGCATGTCTGCGCTGCCGGTATCGAACGGTGCTTGCAGCGCTTGCGCAGGGCACGCAAGAATTGCCGGAGAGGGCAATAGCCTCCTGTCGCGAATAAGGGTTATGCAAACGAATACCGATATTGGCTGGCGTAGTTGTGGCGTTACATGGGAGGTATCCATCTCGATCCTTTGCATGACGGCAGGCGGCGTAGCATCGTGAGGCGAGGCTGGCTGGTCGAGTTGCGTCCGCTGCTGTTGATCAGTGGCGCGCTGCTGCTGGTGCAACTGGTCAATGCTTCGCTCGGTGGCGCCTTGAACGTCTGGGGGCTGGTGCCCCGGCATATCGAGGCGCTGCCTGGCATTCTCCTCGCGCCCTGGCTGCACGGCAGTTGGGCGCATTTGCTGAGTAACCTCAGTGGACTACTGGTGCTCGGTAGCCTGGTGTTGTTGCGTTCGCGTAGAGACTTCTATTTGTCCAGCGCCTTCATCATTGTCGGTAGCGGTGTGTTGGTCTGGTTGTTCGGACGCACTGGTCTGCACGTTGGAGCCAGTGGCTGGCTTTTTGGCTTCTGGGGATTGCTGTTGGCGCGAGCCTGGTTCGAACGCAGCCTGCTCGACCTGTTGCTGGCTGTGCTGGTTTTTTGCCTTTATGGCGGCTGGTTTTTCGGTCTGTTGCCGCGTGCCGATGTCTCCTTTGAGTACCACCTGGCGGGTGCGTTTTGTGGCGTGTTATATGCCGCGCTGAGTCGCCGACAATATCGTTGAATGGACTGCAGCCGGCTCGGTGAGTAACTGGTGTGATTGCCTGGTTGGCCTGTGCCGAAGTAGCGATGCGCGCGACGGGGCAGGTGGTGTGAGGGTGGGGCGGGTTATGGCCTGAGCTCTTGCAGATAGAGCATCCTGTCGTGCCGGGCATCAGGGCGGCTCAAGTGGCTGACGATGCGCTTGTGTCCGGTCGGGCGGCGGAAGAGGTTTCGCGGTAGACTTGGCGACTTTCCCGACCAGCCAAGAAGCCCGCCATGGCCCTGCCATCGACCACGTACAAGATCGAACTGAACCTCACCGACATGGATCGCAGCGTCTATGAAAACCTGCGTTTCACCGTCGCGCGTCACCCGTCCGAAACCGAAGAGCGCCTGGCCGCGCGGTTGATCGCCTATGCGCTGTTCTATCACGAGCAACTGGCGTTCGGCCGCGGTCTGTCGGATGTCGACGAGCCGGCGCTGTGGGAAAAGAGCCTGGATGATCGCGTGCTGCACTGGATCGAAGTGGGGCAGCCGGATAGCGAGCGCATTACCTGGTGCTCGCGGCGTACCGAAAAATTCAGCCTGGTGGCCTACGGTAACCTGCGCGTGTGGCAAACCAAGTGCCTCGATCCCGTACGCAGCCTGAAGAATATCAACGTGGTCGCCCTGGGCCAGGAAGCATTGGCCGACCTGGCGCTGGACATGCCACGTTCGCTGAATTGGAGCGTGATGATCAGCGATGGTGAGTTGTTCGTCACCGACGAGCGTGGTCAGCACGAAATCCCCATTGAGTGGCTCGCTGGTCAGCGTTGAAATCATAGGGCGGGTGCAACCCGCCGGATCACTGTGGCGGGTTGCACCCGCCCTACAAGAAAAAGACCCAAGATGCGTATCGAAGCCCGTCCCTTACCCGCACAACTGCCTGACCTGGGCAATCTGCCGCCTTTGCTGACCCGTCTCTACGCCGCCCGCGGCGTGCAGTCTGCCGAGGAGCTGGACAAGGGCCTTGCACGGTTGATCCCGTACCAGCAGCTCAAGGGCATCGATGCGGCGGTGGAGCTGTTGGTGCAGGCGCTTGAACAGCGTCAGCGTATCCTGATCGTCGGCGACTTCGACGCCGACGGCGCCACCGCCAGCTCGGTCGGCGTGCTTGGCCTGCGTCTGCTTGGCGCGGCGCATGTGGATTATCTGGTGCCGAACCGCTTCGAGTACGGCTATGGCCTGACTCCGGAGATCGTTGCCGTGGCGCTGGAGCGCCAACCCGATCTGTTGCTGACCGTCGACAACGGCATCTCCAGCGTCGACGGCGTGGCTGCCGCCAAGGCGGCCGGGCTGACGGTGCTGGTCACCGACCACCACCTGCCTGGGCCGGAGCTGCCGGCGGCCGATGCCATCGTCAACCCCAATCAGCCGGGTTGCGAGTTTCCGAGCAAGGCCATGGCTGGTGTCGGCGTGATGTTCTATGTGCTGTTGGCGCTGCGCGCGCGGCTGCGCGAGATCGGCTGGTTTGCCAGTCGGCAGGAGCCGAATCTAGGCGAGCTGCTCGACCTGGTAGCGCTGGGCAGCGTCGCCGATGTGGTACCGCTGGATGCCAACAACCGCATCCTGGTGCATCAGGGGTTGGCGCGTATCCGTGCCGGGCGGGCAAGGCCGGGCCTGCGGGCGATTCTCGAAGTAGCCGGGCGCGATCATCGGCGTATCACCTCCACCGATCTCGGTTTCATCCTCGGCCCACGGCTGAATGCGGCCGGGCGCCTGGACGACATGAGCCTCGGTATCGAATGCCTGCTCTGCGACGACGAAGCCCTGGCCCGTGACATGGCGGTGCAGCTCGACCAGCTCAACCAGGATCGCAAGGCCATCGAGCAGGGCATGCAGCGTGAGGCGCTGGCCCAGCTCAAGGATCTGCCAGTGGCGGACATGCCATTCGGCCTGTGCCTGTTCGAGCCGGACTGGCACCAGGGGGTGATCGGCATTCTCGCTTCGCGCCTGAAGGAGCGCTATCACCGCCCGGCCATCGCCTTCGCCGATGCCGGCGACGGCCTGCTCAAGGGCTCGGCGCGTTCGGTGCCGGGGCTGCATATCCGCGATGCGCTGGACGCCGTGGCGGCCAAGCATCCGGGGCTGATCAGCAAGTTCGGCGGGCATGCCATGGCCGCCGGGCTGTCGTTGCCGCAGGCCAACTTTGGTGCTTTCGCTGCCGCCTTCGACGCCGAGGTGCGGCGTCAGCTCAGTGAAGACGACCTGACCGGGCGGTTGCTCTCCGATGGCCAGCTCGATGCCACCGAGTTCCACCTGGAACTGGCCCGCGCTCTGCGCAATGCCGGCCCCTGGGGCCAGCACTTTCCCGAGCCGCTATTTCATGGCGTGTTCCAGATCGTCAATCAGCGCATCGTCGGTGAGCGTCACCTGAAACTGGTGCTCAAGACCGAGTGCGGCAGCGTGCAACTCGACGGCATCGCCTTCAACATCGATCGCGAGGTCTGGCCCAACCCGACGCTACGCTGGGTCGAAGTGGCGTACAAGCTCGACCTCAACGAGTTTCGTGGCAATGAAACCGTGCAACTGATGGTGGCGCATATCGCTCCGCGTTGATTGCGGCTGCAATGAAATTCGGCGTTACCAATATGCCCGGCTGGTTGGGGCGAACTCTGTTAGAAATTCACGTCCGTTCAACCGCTGTCGGTTGAAGAGCCACGGGATTTCCCGGTGCTTTCCGGGGTCGGATGTTCCGGTGCCTACTTTTCAGGAGAGTTCGTGATGAACACCAGTAATCTGCTCGACCAACTGCTCAAGGCCGGCCAGCAGGCCATGCAAAAACCTGCGGCGAAGAGCCCTCAGGGGCAGCAGGCAGGCGGTCTAGGCGGTCTGCTCTCTGGCGGAGGCCTGGGCAGTCTGCTCTCGGGCGCCGGTGGCGGCGCGTTGGCGGCCGGTGCGGTCGGCCTGCTGCTGGGCAGCAAGAAGGCGCGAAAGATGGGCGGCAAGGCGCTGACCTATGGCGGCCTGGCTGCGCTCGGCGTGATGGCGTACAAGGCCTATGGCAACTGGCAGGCGCAGCAAGCCCAGCAGGGTGGTGCGCAGCCGGTCGAGCCGCAAACCCTGGATCGTTTGCCGGCGCCGCAAGTCGAGCAGCACAGCCGCGCCATTCTCAAGGCGCTGGTGGCGGCGGCCAAGGCCGATGGTCATGTCGATGAGCGTGAGCGTCAGTTGATCGAAGAGGAGTTGGGCAAGCTGGCGCAGGACGCCGAACTGCAGAGCTGGCTGCACACCGAGCTGAACAAGCCGCTGGATCCGGCCGACGTCGCGCGTGCTGCCAGCACGCCGGAAATGGCCGCAGAAATGTACCTGGCCAGTGTGCTGATGGTCGACGAAGAGCACTTCATGGAGCGCGCCTACCTCGAGGAGCTAGCGCGTCAACTGAAGCTGCCACTGGCGCTGAAGAGCGAGCTGGAAACCCAGGTGCGCTCGCTGTCGGCCGGTGTCTGAGTCGTCTTCTCATTTCAGTCCGCATGCCGGGCATGGCCCGGCATCGCCTCATCAGCATGATCGCTCAGGTAGGCTTCGACGGCCGCGCTAACCGTTGGTTGAAGGTGCCTTGGCTGATCGTCGTGCAGTAACCCGAAGCGCCGCAGCTTGTCCTTGAGCGGCCCCTTGACCTCCGCGAAGTGCAGTTCGATGCCGGCTTCAGCCAGCATCCGTTCCAGGTCGCCGAGCATGTCGGCAGAGGTCACGTCGATGCTGGTAACCGGTTCGGCGGCGATCACCACGCGGCGCACTGGCGCCGGGGCTTTTTCCAGCGCTTGCAGCAAACATTGCTGGAAGAGCTCGGCATTGGCGAAGAACAGCGGCGCGTCCCAGCGAAACAGCAGCAGGCCGGGTATCTGCCGCGCATCGGGGTGTCGCTTGATGTCATGGAAACCGCGGATGCCCTCTACCTGGCCGAGAACGGTGTAGTACGGGCGCCAGCCATCCCAGAGAAATTCGAGCACCGCCAGCACCACGGCAATGCCGATGCCGGGGATCACGCCGAAGGTCACCACGCCGGCGAAGCAGGCCATCGACAGCCAGAACTCCCATTGCTGCACGCGGAAGATGCGCCGCAGGTCGGTGACCACGAACAGGCCGATGACAGCGGCAATCACCACCGCGGCCAGCGCACTGGTGGGCAGGTGCTGCATCAGGTCCGGGGCCAGCACCAGCAGCAGGGCGACGCTCAGGGCGCCGACGATACCGGCGACCTGGGTCATCGCGCCTGCAGCTTCAGCGACCGGCGTGCGTGAGGCGCTGCTACTGATGGGAAAACCCTGAAACAAACCACCGGCCAGGTTCGCCGCGCCAAGGGCGACCAGCTCCTGATTGGGGTCTACTGGGCGTCCGGTACGTGCTGCATAGGTACGCGACAGCACGCTGGTGTCGGCGAACGCGACCAGGGCAACGGCGATACCGCCCAGCACCACGCTGGCCAGATCGACGCCGCTGAGCCAGGGCAGGGTGAAGCTGGGCAGCCCCTGGGGCAGTTCGCCGAGCACCTGTACGCCCTGGCTATCGAGCTCGAACAGGGCCACCACCAGGGTTGCCAGGGTCACGGCGATGAGGATGCCGGGCAATTGCCGGAAGCGGCTCAGCAGCAGGATCAAGGCCAGTGTGCCGGCGCCGACGAGCAGGCTGTAGAGGTGGGCCTGGCCCTCGATCAGCGCGCTGGCGATGGCCCGGAGGTCGCTGAGCGGACCCTGGCTGTCGATGCTAAAGCCGAACAACTTGGGCGTCTGGCTGATCAGCACGCTCAGCGCAATACCGTTCATGTAGCCATAGCGGATGGGCTTGGACAGCAACTCGGTGATGAACCCCAGGCGCAGCAGTCCGGCTATCAGGCAGGTGAGGCCGGCCACCACGGCCATCATGCTGGCCAGGGTCACCGCGCGCATCGGGTCGCCGCCTGAGAGCGGCAGCACCACAGCGAGAATCAGTGCTGCCAAGGCTGAATCCGGGCCGAGCACGAGAATACGGCTGGGGCCGAACAGGGCGTAGGCCAGCAGCGGCACGATGGTCGCGTACAGGCCATAGATGCCGGGCACGCCGGAAGCCTCGGCATAGGCAATGCCCACCGGCACCAGCATGGTGGTCAGCACCAGGCCGGCGGCAATGTCCTTCGGCAGCCAGGCCAGGCGATAGTCCCTGAGCGTTTGCAGCCCCGGAAGCCAGCGGAGCCAGCCGCGCTGTCGCGATAAGCGGGGAAGGGGCTTGTGTGGCGTGCTGGCTGGCGCTGGTGGCATAACGGGTGGGCTCTGGCAGGATTACGTGCAAGTAAAGCGCAGAGCGCAGGTGCTTCACCATAGCTGCCAGGCGATGAACGCGCATTCAGCATGCGCATCAGACCAAAAGACCATTCATCCCGGCCCCCGGCTTGTTTTAGGCTGAAGACCAACGACAAGAACGACACGCGAGGATGCCCATGTCGCAAGCGCTCCTGGATGCCTATGACTACCTGATCGTCGGTGCCGGTCCGGCCGGCTGTCTGTTGGCCAATCGGCTGTCTGCCGACCCTGGCGTCAGCGTGTTGCTGGTCGAGGCGGGTGGGCGTGACAACTACCCCTGGATCCACATTCCGGTCGGCTACCTCTACTGCATCGGCAATCCGCGTACCGACTGGTGCTACAGCACCGAGGCCGATCCCGGTCTGCATGGCCGTTCGTTAAAGTACCCGCGTGGCCGCGTGCTTGGCGGCAGCTCGTCGATCAACGGCATGATCTATATGCGTGGCCAGGCCGCGGACTATGATGGCTGGGCTGCGGCGGGTAATCCCGGTTGGGCCTGGCGTGATGTGTTGCCGCTGTTCAAACGCTCGGAGAATCATTTTGCTGGCACCAGCGAATGGCACGGTGGCGACGGCGAATGGCGGGTCGAGCGCCAGCGTTTGTCGTGGGAGATTCTCGAGGCCTTCCGTGAGGCAGCGGAGCAGAGTGGTATTGCCAGCGTCGATGATTTCAACGGTGGGGATAACGAAGGCTGCAGCTACTTTCAGGTCAACCAGAAGCGCGGTGTGCGCTGGAATGCCTCCAAGGCCTTTCTGCGCGATATTCGCCAGCGCCCCAATCTGCAGGTGCTGACCGGCGCCGAAGCCGAACGGCTGGAGCTGGAGGGCGGTCGCGCCCGTGCCCTGCATATGCGCAGCCAGGGGCGGGCGCTGCGGGTGGCGGCACGTCGCGAGATCATCCTGTGTGCCGGCGCCATCGGTTCACCGGTCTTGCTGCAGCGTTCCGGCATCGGCCCACGGCCGCTGCTCGAACGCCTGGGCATCGGCGTCAGGCACGAGCTGCCAGGTGTCGGTGAGAGCCTGCAGGATCACCTGCAACTGCGCCTGATCTATCGCGTCGAGGGCGTGAAGACGCTCAACCGCATTGCAGCCACCCCCTGGGGCAAGCTGGGCATGGGCCTGGAGTACCTGCTCAGGCGCAGCGGGCCGCTGTCCATGGCGCCCAGCCAGCTTGGTGCCTTCGCCAAGTCCGACCTCGGCCAGGCGCGCGCCAACCTGCAGTATCACGTGCAGCCATTGTCGCTGGAGCGCTTTGGCGAGCCCTTGCACGATTTTCCGGCCTTCACCGCATCGGTATGCAACCTGCGCCCGACCAGCCGCGGCAGCGTTCAGATTGCCTCCGTCGATGCCAGCGTAGCCCCGCTGATACGGCCAAACTACCTCAGTGACGAACGGGATCTACAGGTGGCGACCGATGCCATTCGCCTGACCCGGCGCATCGTCGCCGCGCCCGCCCTGGCCCGCTACCGGCCCGAGGAATACAAGCCGGGGCCGCAGTACCAGAGCGAGGAGGACCTGCAGCGTGCTGCGGGCGAGATCGGCACTACCATCTTCCACCCGGTCGGCACCTGCGCCATGGGCCAGGGCCGTGAAGCGGTGGTCGATGCGCGTCTGCGCGTACATGGTATCGCCGGTTTGCGTGTGGTCGACGCGTCGATCATGCCGAGCATTACCTCGGGCAATACCTGCTCGCCGGTACTGATGATCGCGGAAAAGGCCGCGCAGATGATCGCCGCCGATGCGCGAGCGGCGATAAGCGTGGTGCCGCAGTGCGAGCCTGGTTGAGGGGTGAGCGCGTGACCGCTCGACCGAGGTGCCTCGGTGGGCGTGGCTGACGGTGTGCTCTGCTAGCATTGGGCGTCGATAAATGGAGGCGAACATGGCTCTGCGTGTAGCGCTGCTCGGGTTGGGCTTGCTTCAGGTCGCCACGGGCGTTGTCGCTGGCGACCTGGCATTGGACCAGCGCGCCTTGCTCCTGGAGGACAGCCGGTTGCCGCGTGAGGCGGCTCTGGATCGTCTGCAGCAGGTGCGCTTCGCCTTTCGCGAGGCGGCCCCTGAGGCCGGCGAGTGGCCGCTGTGGTCGCGCACCTACGGCATCCAGGGGAGCTGGGACGACGCCGGCCTCGAGCGCCGCGGCGAGGGGCTGCTGATGGGGATGGATCGTGCGCTGGGCGGACAGTGGATCGGCGGTGTGCTGGGTGGAGTGGCGCGTGCCCGGCTGGATCATGATCAGGGTCATGGCCGCACCGATAGTCGTTACCTTGGGGTCTACGCCGCGACTCGGGTATACAACCAGTTGGGGTTTCGGCTCGGGTTGCTGCACGGCTGGCACGAGCTGGAACGGCGCGATAACGCGCGCAGTTGGCAGCTGTTTGGCGAAAGCAGTTACGCCATGGACTATCGCACTTTCACCTCGGAGCCATTTGCCGGCCTGGCGTTAGTGCATCTGGATGCCGACGCCCGGCGTTTCGACGGACTGCGCCTGGCGGCAGCGCATGAGCAGGCTGGCTACCTGACGCTTGGCTGGCGCCTGGCCGCGCCCTGGTACTGGCAACAGCGCAAGTGGGTAGGGCGTGCCAGTCTGGCGCTGCGGCAGAACCTGGGCAGTGACCGCTTGCGTGACGAGGCGGTCGACGGTGATGGCGCACTCCAGCAGATGCACAGTCGTGAGTTCGAGCGCAGCAGCCTGCGTCTTGACCTGAGTCTGGATCATGAGCTCAGCCGCAGCCTCTACCTGGGTCTGACCTATGCGGGCCATTACGCCGAAGACGCGCGCGACAACGCCTTGGCCGCACGCCTGAGCCTGAAGTTCTGAGCGCGCCCCGCCGGTCAGCCAGCGGGCTGCCAGGGGGCTTCGAGTCGGGTATACTCGCCGGCTTTTCAGAAACTTTGCGGTCACGGCTCTTGCCGTGCTCGGCCAGGGTAGCGCATTAGCCGCTCGGGCGAGCCGGATTGAGCCGTTTCGCGTCTTTTGCCCGAGAGTGCTGCCCACCATGGAAATCAATCCGATCCTCAACAGCATCAAGGACCTGTCCGAACGTACCCAGTCAATTCGGGGGTATCTTTGACTACGATCACAAGCATGATCGTCTGGTCGAAGTAAACCGCGAGCTGGAAGACGCCAGCGTCTGGAACAAGCCCGAGTACGCCCAAGCCCTGGGCCGTGAGCGCGCCATGCTGGCACAGATCGTCGAAACCATCGACGACCTCACTGGTAGCCTGGCCGATTCCAAAGATCTGCTGGAAATGGCTGCCGAAGAAAACGACGAAGGCGCGGTGAACGACATCGCCGCCGAAGTCGAGCGCCTGCGCGAAATCCTCGAGAAGCTGGAGTTCCGCCGCATGTTCAGCGGCGAGATGGACCCGAACAACTGCTACCTGGATATCCAGGCCGGTTCCGGCGGCACCGAGGCCCAGGACTGGGCCAACATCCTGCTGCGCATGTACCTGCGCTGGGCCGACAAGCGCGGCTTCGACGCCACCATCATCGAACTGTCCGAGGGTGAAGTCGCCGGTATCAAGGGCGCCACCGTGCACATCAAGGGCGAGTATGCCTTCGGCTGGCTGCGCACCGAGATCGGCGTGCACCGCCTGGTGCGCAAGAGCCCGTTCGACTCCGGCGCGCGTCGCCACACCTCGTTCTCGGCGGTGTTCGTGTCCCCCGAGATCGACGACAAGGTCGAGATCGACATCAACCCGTCCGATCTGCGCATCGACACCTACCGCTCCTCCGGCGCCGGTGGTCAGCACGTCAACACCACCGACTCGGCGGTGCGTATCACCCACGTGCCGACCAACACCGTGGTCGCGTGTCAGAACGAACGCTCCCAGCACGCCAACAAGGACACCGCCATGAAAATGCTGCGGGCCAAGTTGTACGAGCTGGAGATGCAAAAGCGCAACGCGGCTTCGCAGGCGCTGGAAGACAGCAAGTCCGATATCGGCTGGGGTCATCAGATCCGCTCCTACGTGCTCGATGACTCGCGCATCAAGGACCTGCGTACCGGCGTCGAGCGTAGCGACTGCCAGAAAGTCCTCGATGGCGACCTCGACGGCTACCTCGAGGCCAGCCTCAAGCAGGGCCTGTAAGCCTTACCCTGTAGGAGCCAGCTTGCTGGCGATCACGCTCTCGAAGCGCATCGCCAGCAAGCTGGCTCCTACCAAACCCCCATTTGCATATACACGCCAGGCAGATAAAACGACCATGAGCGACCAACAACTCGACCACAACGAACTGCAACAGGAAGAAAACAAGCTGATTGCCCTGCGCAAGGAAAAGCTTGCTGCCGTCCGTGAGCAGGGCATTGCCTTCCCCAACGATTTCCGCCGCGACCGCCTGTGCGCCGACCTGCAGAAACAGTACGAGGGCAAGAGCAAGGAAGAGCTGGAAGCCGCCGCGATCCCGGTCAAGGTGGCCGGGCGCATCATGCTCAACCGTGGCGCCTTCATGGTCATCCAGGATACCTCCGGGCGCCTGCAGGTCTACGTCAACCGCAAGACCCTGCCGGCCGAGCAGCTGGAAGCGGTCAAGCACTTCGACCTGGGCGACATCATCGCTGCCGAGGGCACCCTGGCCCGCTCCGGCAAGGGCGATCTGTACGTCGACATGCAGAACGTGCGCCTGCTGACCAAATCGCTGCGCCCGCTGCCGGACAAGCACCATGGCCTGACCGACACCGAGCAGCGCTACCGCCAGCGCTACGTCGACCTGATCGTCAACGAGGAAGTGCGCCACACCTTCCGTGTGCGTTCGCAGGTGATCGCGCACATCCGTCGTTTCCTCAACGAGCGCGGTTTCCTTGAAGTGGAAACCCCGATGCTGCAGACCATCCCCGGCGGCGCTGCGGCCAAGCCGTTCGAGACCCACCACAACGCGCTGGACATGGCCATGTTCCTGCGTATCGCCCCGGAGCTGTACCTCAAGCGTCTGGTGGTCGGTGGCTTCGAGAAAGTGTTCGAGATCAACCGCAACTTCCGTAACGAAGGCGTCTCGACCCGGCACAACCCCGAGTTCACCATGCTCGAGTTCTACCAGGCCTATGCCGACTACCGCGACAACATGGACCTCACCGAGGAGCTATTCCGCGAGCTGGCCCTGGCCGTGCTGGGCAGCACCGACGTGCCATATGGCGACAAGGTGTTCCACTTCGGCGAGCCGTTCGTGCGTCTGTCGGTGTACGACTCGATCCTCAAGTACAACCCGGACATCACCGAGGCTGACCTCAACGACGTCGAGAAGGCCCGCGCCATCGCCAAGAAGGCCGGCGCCAAGGTGCTCGGCCACGAAGGCCTGGGCAAGCTGCAGGTGATGATTTTCGAAGAGCTGGTGGAGAGCAAGCTGGAGCAGCCGCACTTCATCACCGAGTATCCGTTCGAAGTGTCGCCACTGGCGCGTCGCAACGACGACAATCCCAACGTCACCGACCGCTTCGAGCTGTTCATCGGTGGTCGTGAGATCGCCAACGCCTACTCCGAGCTCAATGACGCCGAAGATCAGGCCGAGCGTTTCCTCGCCCAGGTGGCCGAGAAGGATGCCGGTGATGACGAAGCCATGCACTACGACGCCGATTTCGTCCGCGCCCTGGAGTACGGCATGCCGCCGACGGCTGGTGAAGGCATCGGCATCGACCGCCTGGTGATGCTGCTGACCAACTCACCCTCGATCCGCGACGTCATCCTGTTCCCGCATATGCGTCCGCAGGCTTGATGCCACACAGAAAGCCGCCTTCGGGCGGCTTTTTGCTACTTGTCGTTGCACTTTTCACGGCAATTTCACCGCTCGCCCGGGCTGTAAGCGAAACGGAGCCTTTTGCTTGCCTGTCCAAGCCATTACTCTCCCTGTCATAACTAGAACCTAGAGGGTCGACCCATCTTGAGCTCCGTGCCCGCGTCCCCGAATGCCACCCAGGCAGCCAATGCTGTCGCCGAAAGCGTCCAGTACCAGGGCCGCAAGGCCAGCCGTCAGGGCAGCGAGCAGCGCCGCCAGGCGATTCTCGATGCCGCCATGCGCATCATCGTGCGCGAGGGCGTGCGCGCCGTGCGCCATCGCGCTGTGGCGGCCGAGGCGCAGGTACCCTTGTCGGCCACGACCTACTATTTCAAGGACATCGATGACCTGATCACCGATACCTTCGCCCAGTTCGTCGAGCGCAGCGCCGCGCAGATGGCGGCATTCTGGGCCGGTACCCAGGGTGCGCTGGAGGAGATGGTCGGGCGCCTGGATGGCAGCGAGCAGGCGCGTCGGCAATTGGCTGACGAAATCGCCGCTCTGGCGGTGCAGTACGTGCAGCGTCAGTTGCGTGAGCGTCGTGATCACCTGATCGCCGAGCAGGCATTCCAGCAGGAAGCCTTGCTCAATCCACGACTGCGCGAGCTGGTGCGAGCTCACCGGCAGATCCTGCAGCAGGGGGTCACCCACTTCTTCGAGGTACTGGGCTCGCGCCAGCCTGAACAGGATGCCGTGCTGTTGACGGCCGCCATCGTGCGGATGGAGTATCAGGGCCTGCTAGACGGTGTAGAGCACCTGGACAGCCAAGGAATGCTGGCCATCCTTAAACGCTACATGAATCTGGTTCTGGGGTTGTAAACCGTCGATCATCGGGTCGAACGGCCTTCACAAGGAGAGCGTAATGAAAGCGTGGCGCGCATTGGTCGCCCTGTCCTTCCTGCTGTTGAGTGGTTGCCTGGTCACCTTCAAGGACCCGATTCCGGCCAACGAGGCTGCCCCGATACCTCTGCTGGGCGAGTGGACCCGGCAGGACGAGTGGGGCGACCAGCTGTTTCTGGAGATCACCCGTGCCGGCTCCAACCTCTACCTGGCGCGTATCTACGAAGGCAGCGCGGACAACGAAAGCAGTTTCGAGGAGTTCGGTTTCACCGTCGCTCATCATGGCCGCCGCTGGTACCTCTCGGCGGGCCTGCCGAAGAGCCTGGGGGCCAACTTCGCCATCGCCGGTTTCGAGTTGACCAAGGACAACGAGCTGGTGCTGTACAACCTCGACGCTGACCGCATTCTCCAGGATATGGAAAAGGGCCTGCTGGAAGGGCAGACCGTTTCCATGCCTGAAGCGGACGGCGCATTGATCACCAGCCCGCTGGACAAGGTGTTCGCTTACCTCGACGACCCGGCCAATGCCGACCTGTTCGTCGAAGTGGCGCGTTATCAGCGGGCCGCCGAGTAGGAACTGCAATGAATAGCCAGCAGAAACTGGACGACTATCAGCTCTGTATCCGCGCCCTCAGTGACCGCATCGTCGAAGCACAAACGCCCATCCGTGTACTCGATGCGGTGAAGTGGGACGACGGCATCCGTGACGGCTTTCTCAAGGCCAAGGGCAAGCAGCCGCCGGCCGTCGATCGCGACTACTACCTGAGTCGGCCGCTGGCCTTCGATGCCGCCGCGAAGAAACTGGAATTTCAGAACATCGAGCGCGACATTACCCGCCAACTCGGCCAGTTCAACCCGGTCGGGCAGATCATGCGGCGCATGTGCAAGGAATACCGCATGGTCATCCGCATGCTCGAGGCGCGTGGTACCGAGGACTTCGGCCTGATCAGCCAGGAGCTGTATGGCGCTGCCTCCGACGCCTTCCACGCCGGTGATCCGACCCTGGCAGATCTCGGCCTGATGCTCTCGGACTACCTCAATAACATCGCCGCGCGTGGCGACCTGGAAGACGAGGCCAAGACCCTCGGTGCCAGTGATGCGGTGAACATCCTGCAGCAGCGTCTGGCTGGTGTATTTGGCGACGAAACCATTCGTGTGTTCGAGTCCGACGGTATTCTCGCTGATGCCGCCGCTGGCGCCGACTACATCAAGATCCGCAGCGATGCGCGTTTCAACGAGCGCGACGTCAAGGCGCTGGAAGTGCATGAAGGCCTGGTGCATGTCGGCACCACGCTCAACGGCCTCAACCAGCCGATCTGCACCTTCCTGGCCAAAGGCCCACCCTCATCGACGGTGACCCAGGAAGGTCTGGCCATTCTCATGGAGGTCATCGCCTTCGCCTCCTATCCGACCCGCCTGCGCAAGCTGACCAACCGTACCCGCGCCATCCACATGGCCGAGGAGGGCGCGGATTTTCTCGAGGTGTTCGAGTTCTTCCGTGAGCAGGGCTACGGCCTGGAAGGCGGCTACAGCAACGCCAGCCGGGTGTTCCGCGGCTCCTTGCCGACGGGCCTGCCGTTCACCAAGGACCTGTCGTACCTCAAGGGTTTCATCCTGATCTACAACTACATCCAGCTGGCGGTGCGCAAAGGCAAGCTGGAGCAGATTCCGCTGCTGTTCTGCGGCAAGACCACCCTGGAGGACATGCGCACCCTGCGCAAACTGGTGGACGAGGGCCTGGTGCAGCCGCCCAAGTACCTGCCGCCGCAGTTTCAGGACATGAACGCCTTGTCGGCCTGGATGTGCTTCTCCAACTTCCTCAATCACTTGAGCCTGGATCGCATCGAAGCGGACTACGCCAATATTCTCTGAATCAAACTGCACCTAGGGTGCGCCGCGCGCACCGCTGCCGTAGCCCGGATGAAATCCGGGAAGCCTTGGAGACCGCCCCGTGCCCAGCCATCAACTCGAATACGAAATCCTTGGCGCGTCGGCGCAATCGGTGGAGATCATCCTCGATCCTGGCGAGACGGTGATTGCCGAGGCCGGTGCGATGAACTACATGACCGACGGCGTGCGCTTCGAAACGCGCATGGGTGACGGTTCGTCCAGCGGTCTGCTGGGCAAGCTGTGGAGCGTTGGCAAACGCATGCTCACCGGCGAATCGCTGTTCATGACCCATTTCAGCAATGCCGGCAAGAGTCAGGCGCGGGTCGCCTTCGCGGCGCCTTATCCGGGTACCGTGGTGCCCATCGACCTGGCGAAGATCGGCGGGCGCTTGATCTGCCAGAAAGACGCCTTCCTCTGCGCAGCACATGGCACCCGCATCGGTATCAGCTTCGCCAAACGTCTGGGCGCCGGCTTCTTCGGCGGCGAGGGTTTCATCCTGCAGAAGCTCGAAGGTGACGGCCTGGCCTTCGTGCATGCCGGTGGCACGGTGATCCGCAAGGAGCTGAACAATGAAACCCTGCGCCTGGATACCGGTTGCCTGGTGGCCTTCAGCAGCGGCATCGATTACGACATCGCTTTGGCCGGCGGCCTGAAAAGCATGCTGTTCGGCGGCGAAGGCATCTTGCTGACCACGCTCAAAGGCACCGGTACGGTGTGGATTCAGAGCCTGCCGTTCTCGCGTCTGGCCGAGCGCGTCTATGCGGCGACCGTGCAGGCGCGCGAGGAGGTGCGCGCCGGTGGCAAGTAGCCTGCGAGCACTGGTCTTGCTGCTGGCCAGTCTGTGGTTGGTCGGTTGCAGCGGTCTGTTGTTCTACCCGGAGCCGGGTTTACCGATCACTCCGGCTCGCGCTGGCCTGGAATACCGTGACATCGAGCTGCGTGCCGCCGATGGCACGCGTCTGCATGCCTGGTGGTTGCCGGCCAAGCCTGGGGTGCAGGTCAAGGGCACGGTGCTGCATCTGCATGGCAATGGCGGCAACCTGGCCTGGCACCTGGGCGGCGTTCACTGGCTGCCGGAACAGGGCTATCAGGTGCTGATGCTGGATTATCGCGGCTACGGTCTGTCCGAAGGCAAGCCGCGACTGCCGGAGGTCTATCAGGACATCGATGCCGCTTTCGTCTGGCTCGAACAGGCGCCGCAGGTGCAGGGCGCGCCGCTTTTCCTGCTCGGGCAGAGCCTCGGTGGTGCGTTGGCCGTGCATTATCTGGCCGAGCATCCCGAGCGCCAATCGACCTTGCAGGCCATCGCACTGGACGGTGTGCCGGCCAGCTATCGCGACGTCGCCCGCCATGCGCTGAGCAAGTCCTGGTTGACCTGGCCGCTGCAGGTACCGCTGTCCTGGCTGGTGCCGGACGGCGACAGCGCGATTCACAGCATCGATCGACTCGCAGGCGCGCCCTTGCTGATCTATCACAGTGTTGACGACGCGATCGTGCCGCTTTCCAATGGCCAGCGTTTGTATCAAGCTGCGCGCCCGCCACGCGCCTTTCAGGCGACCCGTGGCCCGCACGTGCAAACCTTTGCCGAGCCCGCCTGGCGTCAGTCGCTACTGGCGTTCTTCGTCGCGCCGCAGGCCTACGTCGAGCGCCTGGGACCGGCTACCGAATCCGCAACAGAGAGTCCGCAATGACCGAACGTAACCCCATCCCCCTGATCCTCACGGGTGTCGCCAGCATCGTCGGCACCATTGGCGTGCTCTGGTACTACGGCTACGTGCATTTCGCCAAACCGGAAGATGCGCTGCTGTTATCCGATTTCACCATGCTCAAGACCGTTCCCGGTGAGGACTACAAGGTCTCGCTGAAACCGGCCAACCAGGTGGCGCAGTGCATCGATGGCGTGCTGGTATTGTTCGACATGCAGCAGAAGGGGCTGACCGGCGTGCTGGTGGACAACAAGAAGCAGGCGGTGCGCTGCATCGGCCAGGAAACCCCGGCCCTCGAGCAGTAAGGTCCGGCGCTAAAAAGAAGGTTCTTCGCATAGTTTGGGGAAAGTGCGGGTTGACACACCGGACTGGCAAGTTTGTGTGCGTCTTGCTTGCTGACTTAGCACTATCTATTACCGCGTGTGCTGAGCGTTTGGGTTGCGCCCCTTACGGGCGCCACACCTTTCTTGCTTGCCCAAGAAAGGTGTGCCAAAGAAGGGCA
>JBLUOL010000012.1:0-50290 GCA_048065775.1 Pseudomonas sp. GW6 | reverse complement strand
ACCAGGTGCGCATCATCCGCCGCAGCACCGACAGCCGTGGTGGCGGCACCCAGCAGGTACAAGCCACCGAAGGTTATCCAGCGCTGATCCAGGTCGGCCAGAGCGTGCCGCTGACCACCACCAGTACCGGCCCTTACGGCCAGGTCTACCAGGATACCCATTACCGCGACGTGACCCGCGGCTTCTACGTAACGGCCAGCCTCTCTGGCGAACTGGTCCACGTTGCCATCAGCAGCCAACGCGATCGCGTCAGCAACAGCCACCCCGGCGTGATCGATGTGCAAAGCACTGATACCCGCGTCAGCGGCCGACTCGGCGAGTGGATTACCCTGGGTGGCGTCAGCGAGGAAACCAGCTCCAGCGGCCGTGACGTGTTGCGCCGACACACTACCCAGGGCCGCGAGGACATGTCGCTGCGCCTGAAGGTCGAAGCGATCGACTGACACCCCGACCAAAGTCGAATGCCTTTCCCTCGCAAGAACGATGGACAACTCACGCAACCCGCGAAATGCCTGAAACGCCCATCCCATGGGCTGCCGAGCGTGACCAGCCAGTCGCCTACTGAATATGTAGTAGTTTTAAAAAACCACTACAAAACGTTTGACGAAGCATTTTCCCAGAGGCATGATGGCCTCGCTCCCGCTAGCCAGGGGTCCTGAAAAGGATCTCCAGACCGCCCGCGAAGTACTTCGCAACGGTCCGTGTCCCAACAGCCCACAAGGCCGTACGACGAGGTTGCGACTGGAACGAAGTTGTCCTGAGGGACGGGGAAGCGTTTAGCGTCAGACAGATCGAAAGCCCAGCAGGTGCCCAAGGCTTCCACGAGCCAACCAGCCCACGCCAAGCGCCCGAACTGTTCGCCACATCCCCCCCTCCTCGCGGTCAATCCTCGCCCCAGCCGTATTCTCGCCGTCAAAGTGGAAGCCTCCCGCAGCCGCTGCATCCGTGCACGCATTGCGTGGGTAGTCGGTGCTCAACCAACACATTTTTTGAAGGATTGACCATGTCCGCATATCAAAACGACATCAAGGCTGTAGCCGCTCTGAAAGAGAAGTTCGGCAGCAGCTGGAGCGCTATCAACCCCGAGTCCGTCGCCCGTATGCGCGCTCAGAACCGCTTCAAGACCGGTCTGGAAATCGCTCAGTACACCGCTGACATCATGCGCAAGGACATGGAAGAGTACGACGCCGACTCCTCCGTCTACACCCAGTCGCTGGGTTGCTGGCACGGCTTCATCGGTCAGCAGAAGCTGATCTCGATCAAGAAGCACCTGAAGACCACCAACAAGCGCTACCTCTACCTGTCCGGCTGGATGGTCGCTGCTCTGCGCTCGGACTTCGGCCCGCTGCCGGACCAGTCGATGCACGAGAAGACTGCCGTCTCCGACCTGATCGAAGAGCTGTACACCTTCCTGCGTCAGGCCGACAGCCGCGAACTGGATCTGCTGTTCACCGCCCTGGACGCTGCTCGTGCAGCTGGTGACCAGGCCAAGGCTGCCGAGATCCAGAACCAGATCGACAACTACGAAACCCATATCGTGCCGATCATCGCCGACATCGACGCTGGTTTCGGTAACCCGGAAGCCACCTACCTGCTGGCCAAGCGCATGATCGAAGCAGGCGCCTGCTGCATCCAGATCGAGAACCAGGTTTCCGACGAGAAGCAGTGCGGCCACCAGGACGGTAAGGTGACCGTTCCTCACGCCGACTTCCTCGCCAAGATTGCTGCCGTTCGCTACGCCTTCCTCGAGCTGGGCATCGACAACGGCGTGATCGTTGCACGTACCGACTCCCTGGGTGCCGGTCTGACCAAGCAGATCGCCGTGACCAACGAGCCGGGCGACCTGGGCGACCTGTACAACAGCTTCCTGGATTGCGAAGAAGTGTCTGCTGCCGACCTGGGCAACGGCGACGTCGTGATCAACCGCGGCGGCAAGCTGCTGCGTCCCAAGCGCCTGCCGTCCAACCTGTTCCAGTTCCGTGCTGGCACCGGCGAAGACCGCTGCGTACTGGACTGCATCACCAGTCTGCAGAACGGCGCCGATCTGCTGTGGATCGAGACCGAGAAGCCGCACGTTGGCCAGATCAAGGCCATGGTTGACCGCATCCGCCAGGTCATCCCGAACGCCAAGCTGGTGTACAACAACAGCCCGTCCTTCAACTGGACCCTGAACTTCCGTCAGCAGGTGTTCGACGCCATGGTTGCCGAAGGCAAGGACGTTTCCGCCTACGACCGCGCCAAGCTGATGAGCGTCGAGTACGACGAGACCGAACTGGCCCAGATTGCCGACGAGAAGATCCGTACCTTCCAGCGCGACGGTTCGGCCCACGCCGGCATCTTCCACCACCTGATCACCCTGCCGACCTACCACACTGCCGCACTGTCCACCGACAACCTGGCCAAGGGCTACTTCGCCGACCAGGGTATGCTGGCCTACGTGAAGGGCGTGCAGCGTCAGGAACTGCGTCAGGGTATCGCCTGCGTCAAGCACCAGAACATGGCTGGCTCCGACATCGGCGACAACCACAAGGAGTACTTCGCTGGCGAAGCAGCTCTGAAGGCGAGCGGTAAAGACAACACCATGAACCAGTTCCACTAAGAACGGTTCTCCTGCTGCGGACCACGCATCCGCAGCAGCCTGTTTGCCTAATCCGCCCCGGCTTTGCCGGGGTTTTTTTATGCCTGGGCGCAGGGTACGTCCCGCGCATCAATATCACCGCAAACGCCTGCACTGCCTGCCCTGCACGGCCTTGCCACACCTGATGAAGCGGCGCCAAACAGAGGATGGTCGTTGCCCCTCCGAGCAGTTTTGTGCAATGGCGCACAGGCGCTGTCACTATTCCGTCGTTTTCCTTGGTTAGCGTCATGACTCCGTCGATCAGCCTGACAAGGAGCCCTCCATGCGCAATGAACAAGAGCAAAACGTGCTATTCGGCAATGGCGATGAACCGCTCAGCAACGCCTCCAGCAATCCTCATATCAATGACCTGATCGAAGCCGGCCTGAGCCGCCGCCAGGTGGTCGCCGGCGGCGCTGCGCTCGGCGTCATGGGCTTTCTCGGCGTCGCCATGCCCGGTAGTGCCGAGGCCGCCGACAACCCGCTCAAAGACCAGCTCAAGGAGCTGCTGGAACGCCTGAAGAAACGCAGCAAGCGCCTGCCGTTCAATCCGGTGGCGGTTACCCGTGCCGATACCATCACCGTGCCAGCCGGCTACAAAGCCACCACTTTCATCCCCTGGGGCACGCCGATTCGTGGCAGCTTCCCGGCATTCCTCGACAACGCCGGCAACAGTGCCGCCGATCAGGCTGACCAGATCGGCATGCACCATGACGGCATGCACTTCTTCCCCATCGACGGTCAGCGCGGCGGCGGTCACAAGAGCGACCACGGCCTGCTGGTACTCAATCACGAGTACATCGACGCACCGCTGCTGCACCCCAATGGCCCCACCCTGGTCGGCGGCAAGCGCAGCAGCGCCGATGAAGTGCGCAAGGAAATCAACGCCCACGGCGTTTCGGTGGTAGAAGTGCGCCGCGTGCGCGGCCAATGGGAGGTGCTGCCCAGCGCCCGCAACCGCCGCATCACGGGCGCCACACCGATGCAGATCAGCGGCCCAGCACGCGGTCACGCCCTGCTCCGGACTCGCTACAGCCCCGACGGCACCGCCACCCGCGGCACGCTGAACAACTGCGCCAACGGCTTCACGCCCTGGGGCACTTACCTGACCTGCGAGGAAAACTGGGCCGGTTATTTCGCCAGCGGCGATGCCGAGCGCCCGCGTGAAATGACCCGCTACGGTGTCGGCAGCGCCAGCCGCTACGGTTGGGATCACCTGTCCGGCGACGAATTCCAGCGCTTCAACGCCACCCGCCTGGCCGCCGAGGCTGCAGGCGACTATCGCAACGAGCCGAACCACTTCGGCTGGATCGTTGAGATCGATCCCTTCGCGCCGGAATCGCCCCCGGTCAAGCGCACTGCACTGGGCCGCTTCGCCCACGAAGGCCTGGTATTCGCCCCGGTCAAACCGGGCAGTCCAGTGGTCTGCTATTCCGGCGACGATTCGCAGAATGAGTACATCTACAAGTTCGTCAGCCGCGGCAGGTACGTACCGGGTCGCAGCAACGGCAGTCTGCTCGACGAGGGCACTCTCTACGTGGCGCGCTTCAAGGCCAACGGCAAGGGGGATTGGCTGGCCCTGGACATCAAGGACAAGGCCTTCCAGGCCGCCTGCAGGGCTGCCGGGGTAAGCTTCGCCGACCAGGGCGAGGTACTGATCAACACCCGCCTGGCTGCCGACATCGTCGGCGCCACCAAGATGGATCGTCCGGAATGGGGGGCGGTAAACCCGAACAACGGCGACGTCTACTTCACCCTCACCAACAACAGTTCGCGCACCGTCGCTGATGCAGCCAACCCGCGCCCGGCCAACGCCTTCGGTCACATCATCCGCTGGCGTGAGCAGAGCCGCGACTATGCTGGCCGTGAATTCGTCTGGAGCCTGTTCCTGCTGGCCGGGCCGGAGAACGACAGCCTCGACCCCAACGGCAGACCGCTGACCGCCGACAACCGCCTGGCCAGCCCGGACGGCCTGTGGTTCGACGACGAAGGCCGCCTGTGGATCCAGACCGACATGAGCGGCAGCCAGCTCGCCAGCGGCCCTTTCGGCAACAACCAGATGCTGGTGGCCGAGCCCACCACCGGCGAGGTCAAGCGCTTTCTGGTCGGCCCCGTAGGCTGCGAGGTCACCGGCATCACCGCCACACCGGACTTCCGTACGTTGTTCGTCAACATCCAGCACCCGGGTGAAGGCTCGACTCCGACGGATTTTCGCAGCACCTGGCCGGACGGCCCCGGTCGCCGCCCACGCTCGGCCACCGTGATCGTCACGCGCGAAGACGGCAAGCCGCTGTTCTGATCCAGACACCTGCCCTCTCACCCACGACGAGAGGGCAGGCCCTCCATTCGCTGCATGGACAGGCAAAACGCGACTGCAACTTCTAAGCTGGAAGGCAATCGACTCGCGCAAGGACTGCTCATGCCCCGCTCCATTCTGCTGTTCGGCAGTTGCATTCTGATTGGCAGCATGACACTCGCCTGGTACTGGCAACGCCCCAATGCCGAAGAGCCTGCCACCTCACCATCAGAGCAAACGCAAGTGCAACCGGCCGCGCAAGGCAGCGCCTCGCCAGCTCCAGCCGATCTGAGCCCCGAGCAAATGCACCTGTTGGCCAGGCCCGAAGTCCAGCAACAGGAACGCCGCCTGGATTTTCATCGGCGCTACAGAGGGTTCATCGAGCACGCCACGGAACTAGACAGCAGCAGTCGCGAAGCACAAGCGCAAGCGTTGAGTGAGGGCGTCGATGCACTGGAGCAGCGAGGGGAATTGGCGCTGAGCGAGGCCCTGTTGTTGCAGATTGCCCTGATCAAGGCAGTCAGCGAAGACGAAGCCGAGCAGAAGAGACGCGCTGAAGCACTGATCAAGCGTTACCAGGCCATCAGCGCTGAGCGTGAGGCCAAACTGGCGCAACGATCTGACCCGAACTTCGAACGCTACAAGGCCGAGGAAAGAAATATCGTCGAAGAAGTGCTCGGCCTGCAGAACATTCCCGATGGACTCACTCGCGATCAATACCTCAGGCAACGTCTGCAAGAAGCTCGCGAGCGCAGTTACCAACAAACTCCGGATGGCTGAACGCGGCGACAACCCAAGCTGCCGCCGCATTACTTTCACGCCGCTTCAGAGCAACTGGTCCAGCAGGTAATAGAGCAGATTGAATGGTTTGTTGCGGTCAGCCACATCGCTGCTTTCCGAAGCATCCAGTACCTGCCCACTGCCATCGAGAACACTGCTGACGAAGTTGTCCAGCTGCAGGTTCTGCTCCTGGATATCGGAGTTGGCGAACTCGATGATGCTGGTGCAGTGGCTTTCGTTGACGTTACGGAATTGCGGGAAATAACCACCGACATTGCCCAGGCTCGCCAGTTGGCTGCGCAGACGCGTGGTATCCGTTGCCCAGCGCTGCTTGATCAGTGCTTCCTTGGCAGCCTGATTCGGCGCGTTGACGATCTCCGGGTAGAAGCGCTCGTAGGAATAGGACGAATAGTTCAGGTCCTGCCAGAAATGTGTATGCCCCATGCGATCACCCGGCAGATTGCTCGAAAGCGCCGGATACAGGCTGCCCAGATCGTTGCTGCTGAAGCCTGGCAGGCGCGCCTGCAGGTACTGCAACGGCCCCTGCGCCGCATCCAGGCCCCAGGCCTGGCGGATCAGGGTCTGCAACGGATAGGAAGGATAGGCCTGGTTGTCGCCAGCCAGCGCGGTATAGACGGGCCCGGAATCATTGATCAGGTAACCCCGGTTCGGCGCGATGTCCTGGCGCAGGTTGGCGTAGTTGGTCAGGCTGCCCGCGCCGCCTGCACTGCATCCCGTGGTGAGCATCTGGGTCGGCCGCGGCAGATTGTCCTTCAGCCACCCCACCACTGCGCGCATGTTGCGCAAGCCGTTGTGGTGCCACACCAGCGGGGGATTTACCCCCTGCGGGTCTTCGTATACCGCCACCTTGTCGCCGGAGTAGATGTCACCCGTGCAATACGGCACATAGACCATGTTCCAGTTCTGCGTCTTGACGCGCGTCCAGGGGTGCAGACGCACGACGAACGGGCTCACCAGACTGGCGCCAGGGTTGAGCAGCGACATGTAGTCATTGGCAATCCCATCGGGATTGCGCGCGCCACGTATGCCGCTTTGCCCGCTGCAACTGGCGTAATCCCAGCAGGCGCCACCACCTTCCAGATAAACGATGGTATTGCGCGTGTTCGGCACACGATTGATGAAGAACTTGTATGGCGAGCCATTGCCGCACACCGCACCGGTCTGCGGCGCCATCTGAATCGTTTGCCAGCCGTAGTAATTGCCGGGATTGAAGCCGCTGTTGAAACCACTCGGATTAGCCAACAACGGGTAGGGTCCGACACGCTGCGCAGGCGTCACCGGATTGTCGGCCCTGGGCGGCGACACCAGATTGCTCAAGCTCTGCCAGAAATTGTAATCACCCAATTCCGCGCTGGCAGGCGCGCTCAGGGCTAGCAACAGAACGGCTGGGACAATACGTGGCAACGACTGGACAACAGGCATGGCAAAACCCCTCATATTGTTATTCGTACGAAGGGTCGGCATACCCAGGCAGGGCAACTTCGCAGACCCAGCGGATGGTGGGCACTGCTCGATCAACTGCGCATCGCCGCGCGGCGATTCATGCACGCTAGTACAAGATCAGTTGGACAGCACCTGGAGATGAATAACATTTGGTGATAAGCCATGCCGCCGGCTATACGCTTTGAGAATCCAGGAAGCCATTCGATGCTTTCGCCTTAACACCAAAGTGGCAGCGAATTGCTCATCTCGCTGAGGGCAATCACGCTGCGAAATGAGGCAAATTAGCCGGATGAATGCGCCTTGAAATTGCCAGAGCAGAGTCATCAGCTATAGTCCTGAAACGCCAGCCCATACGGCTCGCTTCAGAGTTACACCGATGCGACAAATCAATCAGAAATGATCGAATTTCAGGAATAATTTTTCTCTGAAAAATTTACTTACAGTTGGTCTACGCATAGTATTGTATACACACTTCGCGCCAACGCCCTCGACGGTGTCTGGTCGCTTAATAGATTAAAAGCCGTTCCTTAATTCAAGGAGTACCGGCATGCCTGATGCGGTAACGACCATGTCCCATAACTGGGCTTTCGCTGTGTTCTTGCTGGGTGTCTGCGGGCTCATCGCCTTCATGCTCGGCGTTTCCAGTCTGCTCGGCAGCAAAGCCTGGGGACGTAGCAAGAACGAGCCTTTCGAGTCGGGCATGCTTCCTACCGGCAGCGCGCGTCTGCGCCTGTCAGCCAAGTTCTATCTGGTCGCGATGCTCTTCGTGATCTTCGACGTTGAAGCCCTCTATCTCTTCGCTTGGGCAGTCTCGGTGCGCGAAAGCGGCTGGGCGGGCCTGATCGAAGCTACAGTTTTCATAGCAATTCTGTTGGCAGGTCTTGTCTATCTTTGGCGTATCGGCGCGCTCGATTGGGCACCGCAGGGACGTCGTGAACGGCAGGCGAAGCTGAAACAATGAGGCTTTGGCGATGCAATACAAACTTACTCGGGTCGACCCGAATGCGCCCAACGAGGCGTATCCGATCGGCCAGCGGGAGGTCGTCTCCGACCCGCTGCTAGAGGACCAGGTTCACAAGAACATCTACATGGGCAAGCTCTCGGACGTGCTTAACGGCGCGGTCAACTGGGGGCGCAAGAATTCCTTGTGGCCATACAACTTCGGCCTGTCCTGCTGCTATGTGGAAATGACCACCGCCTTCACCGCCCCGCATGACGTGGCGCGTTTCGGTGCGGAGGTCATTCGCGCATCACCCCGCCAGGCGGACTTCATGGTCATCGCCGGCACCTGCTTCATCAAGATGGCGCCGGTCATCCAGCGTCTCTATGAGCAAATGCTGGAGCCCAAGTGGGTCATCTCCATGGGTTCATGCGCCAACTCCGGCGGCATGTACGACATCTACTCGGTCGTTCAGGGCGTGGACAAGTTCCTCCCCGTGGACGTCTACATTCCCGGCTGCCCGCCCCGTCCGGAGGCGTTCCTGCAAGGCTTGATGCTGCTGCAGGAATCCATCGGCCAGGAGCGCCGCCCGCTATCCTGGGTCGTTGGCGATCAAGGCATCTACCGTGCCGAAATGCCTTCGCAGAAGGAACAGCGACGCGAGCAGCGAATCGCCGTTACCAACCTGCGTAGCCCCGACGAAGTCTGAGCCGATGCTTGCCTGCGCAAGCGTCACGCCCACTTTCTACGTTGATCGAC
This sequence comes from Pseudomonas sp. GW6, assembly GCA_048065775.1. Taxonomy (GTDB): domain Bacteria; phylum Pseudomonadota; class Gammaproteobacteria; order Pseudomonadales; family Pseudomonadaceae; genus Aquipseudomonas. The sequence goes on along the minus strand of JBLUOL010000012.1, from coordinate 41,434 downwards.
AGCGACCGAGACCATGACTCAAGACACCGTTGTGTCCATACCGCCTTACAAGGCTGACGACCAGGACGTCGTCGCTGAACTGCGCGCCCGTTTTGGCGACGACAGTTTCACCCTGCAAGCGACCCGCACCGGCATGCCGGTTCTCTGGGTCGCCCGTGAGCGCCTTATCGAAGTGCTCACCTGCCTGCGCAACCTGCCACGCCCCTACGTGATGCTCTTTGATCTGCATGGCGTCGACGAGCGCCTGCGTACTCAGCGTCGCGGCCTGCCGGACGCCGACTTCACGGTGTTCTATCACCTGATGTCGCTGGAGCGTAACAGTGACGTGATGATCAAGGTCGCCTTGAGCGAGCGCGACCTCAACCTGCCCACCGCCACCAGCATCTGGCCCAACGCCAACTGGTACGAGCGCGAAGTCTGGGATCTGTACGGCATCACCTTCACCGGCCACCCGCACCTGAGCCGCATCATGATGCCGCCGACCTGGGAAGGTCACCCGCTGCGCAAGGACTACCCGGCGCGCGCCACCGAATTCGATCCGTTCAGCCTGACCCTGGCCAAACAAGAGTTGGAAGAAGAAGCCGCACGCTTCCGCCCCGAAGACTGGGGCATGAAACGCGGCGGTGAGCACGAGGACTACATGTTCCTCAACCTCGGCCCCAACCACCCGTCCGCTCACGGCGCGTTCCGCATCATCCTGCAGCTCGACGGCGAAGAGATCGTCGATTGCGTACCAGAGATCGGCTACCACCACCGTGGCGCCGAGAAAATGGCCGAACGCCAGAGCTGGCACAGCTTCATCCCCTACACCGACCGCATCGACTACCTCGGTGGGGTGATGAACAACCTGCCCTACGTGCTTTCGGTGGAGAAACTCGCCGGCATCAAGGTGCCGGCCCGCGTCGACTTCATCCGCGTGATGCTCGCCGAGTTCTTCCGTATCACCAGCCACCTGCTGTTCCTCGGTACCTACATCCAGGACGTTGGCGCGATGACACCGGTGTTCTTCACCTTCACCGACCGCCAGCGTGCCTACAAGGTGATCGAAGCCATCACCGGTTTCCGCCTGCACCCGGCCTGGTACCGCATCGGCGGCGTCGCCCATGACCTGCCGCGCGGTTGGGACAAGCTGGTCAAGGAGTTCGTCGACTGGCTGCCCAAGCGCCTCGACGAATACGAGAAAGCGGCGCTGAAAAACAGCATCCTCAAGGCCCGTACCATCGGTGTGGCGCAGTACAACACCAAGGAAGCGCTGGAATGGGGCACCACCGGTGCCGGCCTGCGCGCCACTGGTTGCGACTTCGACCTGCGCAAGGCGCGCCCCTATTCCGGCTACGAGCACTTCGATTTCGAGGTGCCGCTGGCGGCCAATGGTGACGCCTACGACCGCTGCATGGTGCGTGTGGAAGAGATGCGCCAGAGCATCCGCATCATCGACCAGTGTCTGAAGAACATGCCGGAAGGTCCGTACAAGGCCGACCACCCGCTGACCACGCCGCCGCCGAAAGAGCGCACGCTGCAGCACATCGAAACCCTGATCACCCACTTCCTGCAGGTTTCCTGGGGCCCGGTCATGCCGGCCAACGAAGCCTTCCAGATGATCGAGGCGACCAAGGGCATCAACAGCTACTACCTGACGAGCGACGGCAGCACCATGAGCTACCGCACCCGGATTCGCACGCCCAGCTTCCCCCACCTGCAGCAGATCCCCTCGGTGATTCGCGGCAGCATGGTGGCGGATCTGATCGCCTACCTGGGCAGTATCGACTTCGTCATGGCCGACGTGGACCGCTGATCATGAATACGCTTATCCAGACAGACCGTTTCGTTCTCAGCGAAACCGAGCGCTCGGCCATCGAGCACGAGATGCACCACTACGAAGACCCGCGCGCTGCCAGCATCGAAGCGCTGAAGATCGTGCAGAAGGCCCGCGGCTGGGTGCCTGACGGCGCCGCTGACGCCATTGGCGCGGTCCTCGGCATTCCCGCCAGCGACGTCGAGGGCGTGGCCACCTTCTATAGCCAGATATTCCGTCAGCCGGTGGGCCGCCACGTGATTCGCGTGTGCGACAGCATGACCTGCTACATCGGCGGCCATGAATCGGTGGTCAGTGAAATGCAGAAGCAGCTCGGCATCGGCCTTGGCCAGACCACCAGCGATGAGCGTTTCACCCTGCTGCCGGTGTGCTGCCTGGGCAACTGCGACAAGGCTCCTGCGGTGATGATCGACGACGACACCTTCGGCGATGTCCAACCTGACGGCGTCGCCAAGCTGCTGGAGGACTACAAATGAAGCCCCTGACCTCCATCGGCCCAGCCAACCGCATCGCCCGCAGCGAAGAAACCCACCCGCTGACCTGGCGCCTGCGTGACGACGCCCAGCCGGTGTGGCTGGAGGAATACCAGCAGAAGAACGGTTACGCGGCCGCCCGCAAGGCACTGACCGAAATGGCCCAGACCGACATCGTGCAGACCGTCAAGGAATCCGGCCTCAAGGGCCGTGGCGGCGCAGGCTTCCCCACCGGGGTGAAGTGGGGCCTGATGCCGGCTGACGAATCCATGAACATCCGCTATCTGCTGTGCAACGCGGACGAAATGGAGCCCAACACCTGGAAAGACCGCATGCTGATGGAACAGCTGCCCCACCTGCTGGTGGAAGGCATGCTGATCTCCGCGCGCGCACTGAAGGCCTATCGCGGCTACATCTTCCTGCGTGGCGAGTACGTCGACGCCGCAGCCAACCTCAACCGCGCTATCGATGAAGCCAAGGCCGCCGGCCTGCTCGGCAAGAACATTTTTGGCAGCGGCTTCGATTTCGAGCTGTTCGTGCATACCGGCGCGGGCCGCTACATCTGCGGCGAAGAAACCGCGCTGATCAACTCGCTGGAAGGCCGCCGCGCCAACCCACGGGCCAAGCCGCCCTTCCCGGCTGCTGTCGGTGTGTGGGGCAAACCCACCTGCGTCAATAACGTCGAAACCCTGTGCAACGTGCCGGCCATCGTCGGCCAGGGCGTGGACTGGTACAAGGGCCTCGCCCGCCCGGGCAGCGAAGACCACGGCACCAAGCTGATGGGGTTCTCCGGGAAGGTGAAGAACCCCGGTCTGTGGGAGCTGCCGTTCGGCATCACCGCCCGCGAATTGTTCGAGGACTACGCCGGCGGCATGCGCGATGGTTACCAGCTCAAATGCTGGCAGCCGGGCGGTGCCGGCACCGGCTTCCTGCTGCCCGAACACCTCGAGGCGCAGATGTACGCCGGCGGCATCGGCAAGGTCGGCACGCGCATGGGCACCGGCCTGGCGCTGGCGGTCGACGACTCGATCAGCATGGTCTCGCTGCTGCGCAACATGGAAGAGTTCTTCGCCCGCGAGTCCTGCGGCTGGTGTACGCCGTGCCGCGACGGCCTGCCGTGGAGCGTGAAGATCCTTCGTGCACTGGAGCGTGGCGAAGGCACCCGCGAGGACATCGCCACCCTGCTCGGCCTGGTCAACTTCCTCGGCCCGGGCAAAACCTTCTGTGCTCACGCGCCAGGCGCCGTGGAGCCGTTGGGCAGTGCCATCAAGTATTTCCGTGAAGAGTTCGAGGCCGGTGTGGCCAAGGTGGCGACCACGCCCCGCATGCCGGCAAGAGCGAGCTGAACAGACGAATTCCCTTAGCCAGCCGCTTTTCTGAAGCGGGTAAACGAAGACTGAAGAAATGGCCACTATCCACGTAGACGGCAAAGATTTCGAAGTCGATGGTGCAGACAACCTCCTGCAGGCCTGCCTGTCCCTTGGACTCGATATCCCCTACTTCTGCTGGCACCCGGCGCTTGGCAGCGTCGGCGCCTGCCGCCAGTGCGCGGTCAAGCAGTACAACGACGAGAACGACACCCGCGGTCGCATCGTCATGTCCTGCATGACGCCCGCCACCGATAACACCTGGATCAGCATCGACGACGAGGAGTCCAAGGCGTTCCGCGCCAGCGTCGTCGAATGGCTGATGACCAACCACCCGCACGACTGCCCAGTGTGCGAGGAAGGTGGTCACTGCCACCTGCAGGACATGACGGTGATGACCGGGCACAACACCCGTCGCTACCGCTTCACCAAGCGTACCCACCAGAATCAGGAACTCGGCCCGTTCATCGCCCACGAGATGAACCGCTGCATCGCCTGTTATCGCTGCGTGCGCTACTACAAGGACTACGCCGGCGGCACCGACCTGGGCGTCTACGGCGCGCACGACAACGTGTACTTCGGCCGCGTCGAGGACGGCACGCTGGAAAGCGAGTTTTCCGGCAACCTGGTCGAGGTCTGCCCGACTGGCGTGTTCACCGACAAGACCCACTCCGAGCGCTACAACCGCAAGTGGGACATGCAGTTCGCCCCGAGCATCTGCCATGGCTGCTCCAGCGGCTGCAACATCAGCCCCGGTGAGCGCTACGGCGAGCTGCGCCGTATCGAGAACCGCTTCAACGGCTCGGTGAACCAGTACTTCCTCTGTGACCGTGGCCGCTTCGGCTATGGCTACGTCAACCGCGAAGATCGCCCACGTCAGCCGCTGCTGGCTGGCCAGGCCATCGGCATCGATGCCGCGCTGGACAAGGCCGCCGAGCTGCTCAAGGGCAAGCGCGTGATCGGCATTGGCTCGCCGCGCGCCAGCCTGGAATCCAACTTCGCCCTGCGCGAACTGGTCGGTGCCGACAACTTCTATAGCGGTATTGCTGCCAGCGAACTGGCCAATATTCGCCTGATCCGCGACATCCTGCAAAACGGCCCGCTGCCGACCCCGACCCTGCGCGACGTCGAGCTGCATGACGCCATCTTCGTCCTCGGCGAAGACCTGACCCAGACCGCCGCGCGTATGGCCCTGGCCCTGCGTCAAGCCGTCAAGGGCAAGGCCACCGAGATCGCTGCCGGTGCACGTATTCAGGACTGGCACATGGCAGCGGTGCAGAACGTTGCGCAGCACGCTCTGCACCCGCTGTTTATCGCCAGCGTCGGCGAAACCCGCCTGGATGATGTCGCCGAGCAGTGCGTGCACGCTGCCCCGGCCGACCTGGCCCGTATCGGTTTCGCCGTGGCCCACGCCATCGACCCGAGCGCACCGGCCGTCGACGGCCTGGACGCCGAAGCCGGCGAACTGGTGCAGCGCATCGCCGATGCCCTGATCAATGCCAAGCGCCCGCTGATCGTTTCCGGAGCCTCCCTGGGCGACAAGGCCCTGATCGAAGCCGCCGCCAATATCGCCAGCGCGCTGAAGAACCGCGAGAAGAACGGCTCGCTGAGCCTGGTGGTGCCTGAGGCCAACAGCCTGGGGCTGGCCCTGCTCGGTGGCGACTCCGTCGATGCCGCACTCGGTGCTCTGAGCAACGGCCAGGCCGATGCCGTGATCGTGCTGGAAAACGACCTGTACCGCCGCGCCGATGCGGCCAAGGTCGAAGCCGCGCTCAGCGCCGCGCAGGCGGTGATCGTCGCTGATCACCAGCGCACTGACACCAGCGAACGCGCCCACCTGCTGCTGCCGGTGGCCTCCTTCGCCGAAGGCGACGGCACCCTGGTCAGCCTGGAAGGCCGCGCTCAGCGTTTCTTCCAGGTCTATGAGCCGAGCTACTACGACGCGGGCATCCTGATCCGCGAAGGCTGGCGCTGGCTGCACGCGCTGCACAGCACCCTGCTGGGCAAGGCCGTGGACTGGACGCAACTGGATCAGGTCACCGCGGCCTGCGCCGCCAGCAATCCGCATTTGTCCGGCATCAAGGACGCCGCGCCTAGCGCCTCGTTCCGCATCAAGGGGCTCAAGCTCGCCCGCGAGCCGCACCGCTACAGCGGCCGTACCGCCATGCGCGCCAATATCAGCGTGCACGAGCCGCGTCAGCCGCAGGATCAGGATTCGGCCTTCGCCTTCTCCATGGAAGGCTACGCCGGCAGCAAGGAAGATCGGCAACAGATTCCGTTCGCCTGGTCGCCGGGCTGGAACTCACCGCAGGCCTGGAACAAGTTCCAGGACGAGGTCGGTGGTCATCTGCGTGCCGGCGACCCCGGCGTGCGCCTGCTCGAAGCCGCCGCTAACGTCCTGCCCTGGTTCGCGGTGAATGCAGCGTTCAACCCGGCAGCCGGCACCTGGCAGGTGGCGCCGCTGCACCACCTGTTCGGCAGCGAGGAAAACTCCGCACGCGCCAAACCGATTCAGGAGCGTATGCCCGAGCCTTACGTGGCCCTGGCCCGCGATGAAGCAGCACGCCTGGGGGTGAACGACGGTGCGCTGCTGGCCCTGCGCGTCAACGGCCAGGCGCTGCGCCTGCCGCTGCAGGTGCGTGATGATCTGGCCGTCGGTCTGGTCGGCCTGCCGGTTGGCTTGCTGGACATTCCGGCGACACTCGCCGGTGCCTGCGTGACCCTGCTGCAGGAGGCCGCGCAATGAGCTGGTTGACGCCCGAAGTGATCGAGATCGTCATCGCGGTGCTCAAGGCCATCGTCATCCTGCTGGTGGTGGTGGTCTGCGGCGCGCTGCTGAGCTTCGTCGAGCGGCGCCTGCTCGGCTGGTGGCAGGATCGCTACGGCCCCAACCGTGTGGGGCCGTTCGGCATGTTCCAGATCGCCGCCGACATGATCAAGATGTTCTTCAAGGAGGACTGGACGCCGCCGTTCGCCGACAAGTTCATCTTCATCCTGGCACCGATGATCGCCTTCTCGGCGATGCTGATGGCCTTCGCCATCATCCCCATCACCCCGACCTGGGGTGTGGCGGATCTGAACATCGGCATCCTGTTCTTCTTCGCCATGGCGGGTCTTTCGGTCTATGCCGTGCTGTTCGCCGGCTGGTCGAGCAACAACAAGTTCGCCCTGCTCGGCAGCCTGCGTGCCTCGGCCCAGACCATCTCCTACGAGGTGTTCCTGGCCCTGGCACTGATGGGCGTGGTGGCGCAGGTCGGCTCGTTCAACATGCGCGATATCGTCGATTACCAGGCGCAGAACCTGTGGTTCATCATTCCGCAGTTCTTCGGCTTCTGTACCTTCTTCATCGCTGCCGTTGCGGTGACCCACCGTCACCCGTTCGACCAACCGGAAGCCGAGCAGGAGCTGGCCGATGGTTACCACATCGAATACGCCGGGATGAAATGGGGCATGTTCTTCGTCGGCGAGTACGTCGCCATCGTCACCGTGTCGGCCTTGCTGGTAACGCTGTTCTTCGGTGGCTGGCACGGCCCGTTCGGCATCCTGCCGCAGATTCCGTTCTTCTGGTTCGCGCTGAAAACGGCCTTCTTCATCATGATCTTCATCCTGCTGCGCGCGTCGATCCCACGCCCGCGCTATGACCAGGTCATGGCCTTCAGCTGGAAGTTCTGCCTGCCGCTGACCCTGATCAACCTGCTGGTGACCGGCGCCGTCGTGCTGGCCACGGCCCAGTAAGGAGAACCACAGAATGTTCAAATACATATGGGACGTGCTGGTCGGTACCGGCACCCAACTGCGCAGCCTGGTCATGGTGTTCAGCCATGGCTTTCGCAAGCGCGACACCCTGCAATACCCGGAAGAACCAGTCTACCTGCCGCCGCGCTACCGTGGCCGCATCGTCCTGACCCGCGACCCCGACGGCGAGGAGCGCTGCGTGGCCTGCAATCTGTGCGCCGTGGCCTGCCCGGTGGGCTGCATCTCGCTGCAGAAGGCGGAAACCGACGACGGTCGCTGGTACCCGGAGTTCTTCCGCATCAACTTCTCGCGCTGCATCTTCTGCGGCCTGTGCGAAGAAGCCTGCCCGACCACCGCGATCCAGCTCACCCCCGATTTCGAGATGGGCGAGTTCAAGCGTCAGGATCTGGTGTACGAGAAGGAGGACCTGCTGATCAGCGGCCCCGGCAAGAACCCGGACTACAACTTCTACCGCGTTGCCGGTATGGCCATCGCCGGCAAGCCCAAGGGCGCCGCGCAGAACGAGGCCGAGCCGATCAACGTCAAGGGGCTGTTGCCATGACTCGTTCTTACCCTCTCCCCCAGCCCCTCTCCCGCAAGCGGGAGCGGGGTGCCATGAGGAGCTTCTGATGGAATTTGCCTTCTATTTCGCCGCCGGTGTGGCGGTGGCCGCAACGGTCGGGGTAGTCACCAACACCAACCCGGTGCATGCCCTGCTCTACCTCATCGTCTCGCTGCTGGCGGTGTCGATGGTGTTCTTCGCCCTTGGTGCGCCCTTCGCCGGCGCGCTGGAAATCATCGTCTACGCTGGCGCGATCATGGTGCTGTTCATCTTCGTGGTGATGATGCTCAACCTTGGCCCGGCTGCTGCCGAGCAGGAGCGCAAGTGGCTGACGCCCGGTATATGGGTCGGCCCGGCGATTCTTAGCGCCCTGCTGCTCAGCCAGTTGCTCTATGTGCTGCTCAATCACGTCAGCGACGCCCATATCGGCCACACCACAGTGGAAGCCAAGGCCGTCGGTATCAGCCTGTTCGGCCCCTACCTGCTTGCCGTGGAGCTGGCCTCCATGCTGCTGCTCGCCGCATTGGTCGCTGCCTACCATCTGGGCCGCCACGACGCCAAGGAGCCCACTGCATGACCGGTATTCCACTCGAACACGGCCTGGCCCTGGCCGGCGTGCTGTTCTGCATTGGCCTGGTCGGCCTGATGGTGCGGCGCAACATCCTGTTCATCCTGATGAGCCTGGAAGTGATGATGAACGCCGCTGCGCTCGCCTTCGTCGTCGCCGGCGCCCGTTGGGGCGCGGCTGACGGCCAGGTGATGTTCATTCTGGTGATCACCCTGGCAGCCGCCGAGGCCAGCATCGGCCTGGCGATCCTGCTGCAGCTGTATCGCCGCTTCAACACTCTGGATATCGACGCTGCCAGCGAGATGCGCGGATGAACCTTCTAGCCCTGACTCTATTCTTCCCGCTGCTCGGCTGGCTGCTACTGGCCTTCTCGCGCGGGCGCCTCTCGGAAAACACCAGTGCACTGATCGGTGTCGGCTCCATCGGCCTGGCGGCCGCCAGCGCTGCCTGGGTCATCGCCGCCTTTCTCGGCAACCCGCCGGCCGGTGGCGCCTACAGCCTGACCCTGTGGCAGTGGATGAGCGTCGAAGGCCTGGCGCCAAGCTTCACCCTGTACCTGGACGGCCTGTCCGTGACCATGCTCGGCGTGGTCACCGGCGTGGGTTTTTTGATCCACTTGTTCGCCAGCTGGTACATGCGCGGTGAAGAAGGCTATTCACGCTTCTTCGCCTACACCAACCTGTTCATCTTCAGCATGTTGCTGCTGGTGCTCGGCGACAACCTGCTGGTGCTGTTCTTCGGCTGGGAAGGCGTGGGCCTGTGCTCGTACCTGCTGATCGGCTTCTATTACAAGCACGTGCCCAACGGTAACGCGGCGCTCAAGGCGTTCATCGTCACCCGCGTCGGCGACGTGTTCCTGATGGTTGGCCTGTTCCTGCTGTTCCTCAACCTCGGCACCCTGAACATTCAGGAGCTGATGGTGCTGGCTCCGCAGCAATACGTGGCCGGTGACGCCTGGCTGTGGCTGGCCACGCTGATGCTGCTGGGCGGCGCGGTGGGTAAATCTGCCCAGCTGCCGCTGCAGACCTGGCTGGCCGACGCCATGGCCGGCCCGACTCCGGTGTCGGCGCTGATCCACGCGGCGACCATGGTCACCGCTGGCGTGTACCTGATCGCCCGTACCCACGGCCTGTTCCTGCTGACCCCGGAGATTCTCGAGCTGGTCGGCATCGTAGGTGGCGTGACCCTGGTGCTGGCCGGTTTCGCCGCGCTGGTGCAGACCGACATCAAGCGCATCCTCGCCTACTCGACCATGAGCCAGATCGGCTACATGTTCCTCGCCCTGGGCGTTGGTGCCTGGGATGCGGCGATCTTCCATTTGATGACCCACGCATTCTTCAAGGCCCTGCTGTTCCTTGCTTCCGGTGCGGTGATCCATGCCTGCCACCACGAGCAGAACATCTTCAAGATGGGCGGGCTGTGGAAGAAGTTGCCACTGGCCTACGCCAGCTTCGTCGTCGGCGGCGCTGCCCTGGCTGCCCTGCCGCTGCTGACCGCCGGCTTCTACTCCAAGGACGAAATCCTTTGGGAAGCCTTCGCCAGTGGCCACAGCGAGCTGCTTTACGCGGGTCTGGTCGGTGCCTTCCTGACCTCGATCTACACCTTCCGCCTGATCTTCATCGCCTTCCACGGCGAGCAGAAGACCGAGGCGCACGCCGGTCATGGCATCGCCCACAACCTGCCGCTGCTGGTGCTGATCGTCCTGTCGACCTTCATCGGTGCCTGGATCACCCCGCCGCTGGCCGGCGTGCTGCCACAAAGTGCCGGCCATGCCGGTGGCGAGGCCAAGCACAGCCTGGAATTGCTGTCGGGGCTGATCGCGGTGAGCGGTATCGTCATCGCCGCCCTGCTCTTCCTCGGCCAGCGTCGCGTCGCCTCTGCCGTGGCGCAGAGCGCGCCGGGTCGTTTGCTGAGCGCCCTGTGGTTCGCTGCCTGGGGCTTCGACTGGCTCTACGACAAGCTGTTCGTGCGCCCCTACCTTGCGCTCTGCCATCTGCTGCGCCGCGACCCCATCGACCGCAGCATCGGCCTGATTCCGCTGCTTGCGCGCGGTGGTAATGCCGCGCTGGTGCGCAGCGAAAACGGCCAGGTGCGCTGGTACGCCGCCTCGATCGCCGGGGGCGCCGTGCTGGTGCTCGCCGCCATCCTCTTTCTGAGTTAAGGAAAACAGCCTGTCATGATTCTGCCCTGGCTAATCCTGATTCCCTTCATCGGCGGCCTGCTGTGCTGGCAAGGCGAGCGCTTCGGCCACGTCCTGCCGCGCTGGATCGCCCTGATCACCATGGGCCTGCTGCTGGGCCTCGGCCTGTGGCTGTGGGTCAGCGGTGATTTCACCCTGGCACCCGCTCCTGGCGGCGAGCCGCGCTGGGCCCACGAGTTCGTCATCGACTGGATCCCACGTCTGGGGATCACCATCCACCTGGCGATGGACGGCCTGTCGGTGCTGATGGTAGTGCTCACCGGCCTGCTCGGCGTGCTCTCGGTGCTCTGCTCGTGGAACGAGATCCAGAACCGCGTCGGCTTCTTCCACCTCAACCTGATGTGGATTCTTGGCGGCGTGGTCGGCGTGTTCCTCGCCGTCGACCTGTTCCTGTTCTTCTTCTTCTGGGAAATGATGCTGGTGCCGATGTATTTTCTCATCGCGCTCTGGGGTCATAGCGGCAGCGACGGCCGTACCCGCATCACCGCCGCCACCAAGTTCTTCATCTTCACCCAGGCCAGCGGCCTGATCATGCTGGTGTCGATCCTGGCTCTGGTGTTCGTGCACTTCAACCAGACCGGCGTGCTGACCTTCAACTACGCCGACCTGCTGAAAACCGAGTTGGCACCCGGCACCGAGTACCTGCTGATGCTCGGTTTCTTCGTCGCCTTCGCGGTGAAGTTCCCGGTGGTGCCGGTGCACTCCTGGCTGCCGGACGCCCACGCCCAGGCGCCTACCGCCGGCTCCGTCGACCTGGCCGGCATTCTGCTGAAGACCGCGGCCTACGGCCTGCTGCGCTTCGCCCTACCGCTGTTCCCCAATGCCTCGGCGGAGTTCGCGCCCATCGCCCAGTGGCTCGGCGTGTTCGCCATCATCTACGGCGCCTTGCTGTCCTTCGCGCAGACCGACATCAAGCGCCTGGTGGCCTACTCCAGCGTGTCGCACATGGGCTTCGTGCTGATCGCCATCTATTCGGGTAGCCAGATCGCCCTGCAAGGTGCGGTGGTGCAGATGGTCGCCCACGGCCTGTCCGCTGCTGCGCTGTTCATCCTCTGCGGCCAGCTCTACGAGCGCGTGCACACCCGTGACCTGCGCCAGATGGGCGGCATCTGGGCGCGTATGCCGTGGCTGCCGGCCATCAGCCTGTTCTTCGCCGCTGCCGCGCTGGGCCTGCCGGGCACCGGCAACTTCGTCGGCGAATTCCTCATCCTGATCGGCAGCTTCCCCGGCGCACCCTGGATCGTGGTGCTGGCCGCCACCGGCCTGGTGCTCGGCTCGGTGTACGCCCTGGCGATGATCCACCGCGCCTACTTCGGCCCGGTGCAACAGGAGGCACCGCTGCCGGGCCTGAAAGCCCGTGAGCTGGCCATGGTGCTCGGCCTCGGCGTACTGCTGATTCTGCTTGGCGTTTACCCGCAACCGGTGCTCGACACCTCCGCTGCCAGCATGCATGGCGTGCAGCAGTGGATGGCTGGCGCCCTCAATCAACTCGCCTCGGGCCGGTAAGGGTAAGGATTAAAGACTCATGGAACATCACGCTGTCGACTTCACCCTGCAACACCTGATCGCCCTGCTGCCACTGCTGGTGACCAGCCTCACCGCTGTCGTGGTGATGCTGGCCATCGCCGCCAAGCGCAATCACGCCCTGACCTTCATCCTCTCGGTGGTGGGCCTGAACCTGGCGCTGCTGTCGTTGATTCCGGCACTGGAAGTAGCGCCGCTGGAAGTCACCCCGCTGCTGCTGATCGACACCTTCGCCTGCTACTACATGGCCCTGGTGCTGGCCGCCAGCCTGGCCTGCGTCACGCTGATCCATGCCTACCTGGGCGGTGCATCGGGCAAGGGCTACCCGGGCAACCGCGAGGAGCTGTACCTGCTGGTGCTGCTCTCCGCCGCGGGCGGCCTGGTGCTGGTCAGCGCGCAGCATCTGGCGGGCCTGTTCATCGGTCTGGAACTGCTGTCGGTGCCGACCTACGGCATGATCGCCTACGCCTTCTTCAACAAGCGCTCGCTGGAAGCCGGCATCAAGTACATGGTGCTGTCGGCCGCAGGCAGCGCCTTCCTGTTGTTCGGCATGGCGCTGCTGTATGCCGAGTCTGGCAACCTGGCCTTCGCCGATATCGGCGCAAGCCTGGCGCGCGAGAGCAGTCAGCTGGTGCAGATCGGCATCGGCATGATGCTGATCGGCCTGGCCTTCAAGCTGTCGCTGGTGCCCTTCCACCTGTGGACGCCGGATGTCTACGAAGGCGCCCCTGCGCCAGTCGCAGCCTTCCTCGCCACTGCCAGCAAGGTGGCGGTATTCGCCGTGCTGCTGCGCCTGTACCAGATATCTCCGGCCATGAGCGGCGGCTGGTTGAGCGACCTGCTGACCCTGATCGCCATTGCCTCGATCCTGTTCGGCAACCTGCTGGCACTGCTGCAGAACAACCTCAAACGCCTGCTCGGTTACTCGTCGATCGCCCACTTCGGCTACCTGCTGGTGGCGCTGATCGCCAGCAAGGGCCTGGCCGTCGAGGCCGTGGGCGTGTACCTGGCCACCTACGTGCTGACCAGCCTGGGTGCGTTCGGTGTGATCACCCTGATGTCCACGCCCTACAGCGGCCGCGATGCCGATGCGCTGTACGAGTACCGTGGCCTGTTCTGGCGCCGCCCGTACCTGACCGCCGTGCTCACGGTGATGATGCTGTCGCTGGCCGGCATTCCGCTGACCGCAGGCTTCATCGGCAAGTTCTACGTGATCGCTGCCGGTGTCGAGGCGCAGCTGTGGTGGCTGCTCGGCGCCATGGTGCTGGGCAGTGCCATCGGCGTGTTCTATTACCTGCGGGTGATGGTCACGCTGTTCATGCGCGAACCCAATATGCATCGCCACGATGCGCCCTTCGACTGGGGTCAGCGTGCCGGCGGCATCATGCTGCTGGTGGTCGCCCTGCTCGCCTTCATCATCGGCGTGTACCCGCAGCCACTGCTGGAGCTGGTCCAGCACGCCGGACTGGTTGCCCTGGCGCAGTAAACGAACAGCCCCCGCAGATGCGGGGGCTTTCTTTTAAGGGTCGCGGCTAAAGTCCCTCCCACAGTCGTCACCGCGATCTGTGGGAGGGGCTTCAGCCGCGACAGACCTGCCCCGGATTGCATCCGGGCTACCGCCGAGCCACCAGAAACAGACGCGGAAACGGCAGCAACACCCGAGCATCGGCCTGCGCCGGATAGGCTTCAGCAATCGCCGCCTGATAGCGCTCGAGGAAAGCTGCCTGCTGCTCGACCTCCAGCGGTTGCAGGAACGGCAGCAACGCCGTTGACTTGAACCACTCCACCACCGCCGCGGCATTGTCCAGCACATGGAAGTAGGTAGTGCGCCAGATATCCAGCTCGCTGGCATGGGCGCCGAGGATGTCGTAATAGGCCTGCGCGCTGTGCCGCTCGGCATGGCGCACCTCGCCGATTTGTGCAGCCCAGGGCCCGGCGGCGGCCACCTCGCGGGCCAGGCGGTGTGCCGGTTCCTGCAGGTTGTCCGGCGTCTGGATCGCCAGCCAGCCACCGGGTGCCAGCTGCGCCAGCAATCTCGGGTAGAGCTGCGCGTGATCCGGCAACCACTGCAGCGAGGCGTTGGCCAGGATCAACTGCGGTGCGCGCTCGGCCTGCCAGTGCTGGATATCCGCCAATTGGAAGGTCACCTGGGGCAACCGCTCACGCGCTGCGCGCAGCATGTCTTCACTGCTGTCGATACCTATCACCCGCGCCTGTGGCGCATGAGCCTGCAATACGGCAGTGGAATTACCGGGGCCGCAGCCCAGGTCGACGGCCAGCTCGACATCATCGCGCGGCACCGCCGCCAGCAGATCATGCACAGGGCGGGTACGCTGGCGTTCAAACAGGGAATACTGCTGGGCGGACCAACTCATCGCATCACTCCTCGATTTCAATCGCGGGCCACAGGATAACAGGCTGACCGAAGCCCCAAGGCTTTCGCTGAAACCGGCAAGTTTCCGCTCTCGCCTGACACAGGCATGGCGGATATCCGCCACCCAATGTGCGACACGTCACAGCCCTTTTCACACACCAGGCAGGTTGGCGGAATTTCGCCACAATGGCATAAGCCTTGCGATGGTAAGTCGCCAGCTTCGTTCATGCCGCGGCAGCTACCAGCGGCTGAGCGACCGCCAAAGTGACCAACACGACGTAGCCGAAAAGGCTACGCAACCTGATAAGAAGAAAAGGAAGCAGTATGTTCAATACAGTTCGCGTCATGGCCATCTGCGCCATGGCGTTCGCCTCTCTCAGCGCCACAAGCGCGCTGGCCGATGAACCTATCCTGATCAAGTTCTCCCATGTTGTGGCCGATGCCACTCCCAAGGGCCAGGGCGCACTGCTGTTCAAACAGCTGGTCGAGGAACGTCTGGCCGGCAAGGTGAAGGTCGAGGTCTACCCGAACTCCAGCCTCTTTGGCGACGCCAATGAGCTGGAAGCCCTGCGCAAAAACGATGTTCAGTTGCTGGCACCGTCTCTGGCAAAGTTCGAGCAGTACACCAAGCAACTGCAGGTATTCGACCTGCCGTTCCTGTTCGATGACCTGGATGCGGTCAACCGCTTCCAGAAACGCGCCAAGGGCCGCCAGTTGTTGCGCTCGATGGAAGACCACAACATCGTTGGTCTGGCTTACTGGCATAACGGCATGAAGCAGCTTTCCGCTACCCGCGCGCTGAACATGCCTGGCGATGCCAATGGTCTGAGCTTCCGTATTCAGCCGTCGGCGGTACTGGAAGCACAATTCGCCCAGGTGGGCGCAAATAGTCAGAAACTGCCTTTCTCGGAAGTCTTCAAAGCGCTACAGAGTGGCCAGGTACAGGGGGCGGAAAACCCCTGGTCGAACATCTATAGCCAGAAGCTGCATGAAGTGCAGCCCTTCATCAGCGAAACCAACCATGGCGTGCTGGACTACATGCTGGTGAGCAATTCGCGCTTCTGGTACGGCATCCCGCATCAGATCCGGATGGAGCTGGAAGCCATCATCGATGAGGTCACCTACGCGGTGAACAAACAGGCCGAGGCCGCCAACCAGGCCGACCGCCAGCGCATCGTGGATTCTGGCCGCAGCCAGGTCATCAACCTGACCGCCGAGCAGCGCCAGGCCTGGCGCGATGCGATGCGTCCGGTATGGGAACAGTTTCAAGGGCAGATTGGCAGTGACGTGATCAAGGCGGCGCAGACGGTGAACCGCAAGCATCTCGAATGACCCACAGCCGGCATGGCGGTTTTCCGCCACGTCGGCTGCTTACTTCCCTCACCTACTGGGGCGCCTGCTGCCGCAGTCGCTCCACCTGCCAGCCGCCGCCGAGAGCAGCGATCAACTGCACACTGGCAGTCAGCCGGCTACCCAGCAGCGTGAGATTGGTACGTTCGTTGTTCAGCGCGGTGGCCTGTACGGTAACCACGCTGTTGTAGTCCACTGTACCGGCGCGGTACTGGTTCTCGATCAGACGCAGCGACTCGCGCGCCGCATCCAGCGCCTCCTGCTGCACCCCGCTCTCCTGCTCCAGCACGCGCAGCTGCACCAGGTAATCCTCCACTTCACGGAAGCTATCCAGCACGGCCTGGCGGTATTGCGCCACAGTCTGGTCATAGACGGCTTCGCTACGTTCCAGCTCCGCACGCCGCGCGCCGCCGTCGAACAGGGTCAGTGCCAGTTGCGGGCCGAGCGACCAGAAGCGATTGGGTACCTCGATCCAGTCGGCGAAGCTGCTACCACGATAGCCACCGGTCGCCGAAATGCTCAGGTCCGGAAACCAGGCCGCTTCCGCCACGCCGATCTGCGCATTGGCTGCCATCACCCGGCGCTCGGCCGCGGCAACGTCAGGGCGACGTTCGAGAAGTTGCGACGGCAGCGCCACGGGTACCTCGGGCAGCGCTGGCAGGCTCTCGCGCGGTGCGATGGACAGCTCGGCCGGGCTGACGCCGACCAGCACGGCAATGGCATGTTCGAGCTGCGCGCGCTGCCACTCGAGATCGATTGCCTGCGCCTGGGTGCTCTTGAGCTGAGTGGTGGCCTGGGTCACGTCGGACTTGGGCACGATACCGGCTCGATACTGGTTCTCGGTCAGGCGCAGCGAGCGCGCGTAAGCGGCCACTGTCGCGTCGAGCAGGCGCTTCTGTTCGTCGAGGATGCGCAGTTGCAGGTAGTTCTGCACCAGTTCGCTCTGCAGGCTCAGGCGCGCTGCAGCCAGATCGGCGGCGCTGGCCTCGAATTCGGCGCGGCTGGCCTCCAGGCCCCGGCGCAGCTTGCCCCAGAGATCCAGCTCCCAGGCTGCATTGAGGCTGAGGTCATAACTCTTGGAAATGCTTGACGCTCCAGAACCGCTGACAGTGACGCCATCAGCGGTACGGATGGTGCTGTCACCACCACCCTGCCCGGCCCGAGTCACCCCGGCGCTGCCGGACAGCGTTGGATAGAAGCTGGCCCGCGCACCGCGCACCAGTGCCCTTGCCTGGCGGTACTGGGCCTCGGCGGCGGCCAGGTTCTGGTTGGACAGCTGCAGGCGCTCGGCCAGTGCATTGAGCTCGGCGTCGCCGTACAGCGCCCACCAGTTGCCACGCTCCAGAACATCTGCTGGCGCGGCGGCTTTCCAGCCCTCGACCTGTTTGAACTGTGCAGGTGCCGCCAGCTCGGGGCGCTGATAGTCAGGCCCCAGGGCGCAACCGCCCAGTACGCCGGCCAGCAGCAAGGAGACAAGAGTTCGGGCGAAAGGAGCTCGATTCATAACGGATTTTCCAACGAAGCATCGGTGCGCACGCCACGCCAGCGGTTGACGCGATGGCGCAGACGGTCGAAGTAGAGGTAGACCACCGGAGTGGTGTAGAGGGTCAGCATCTGGCTCAGCACCAGACCACCGACGATGGTGATACCCAGCGGCTGACGCATCTCCGAACCTTCGGCACTGCCCAGCACCAGCGGCAAGGCGCCAAGGATGGCAGCCAGGGTGGTCATCATGATCGGCCGGAAACGCAGCAGGCACGCCTGGCGGATGGACTCCTGCGGACTCAGGCGCTCACCGCGCTCCAGTTGCAGGGCCAGATCAACCATCAGGATGGCGTTCTTCTTGACGATACCGATCAGCAGGAACAGACCCAGCAAGGAGATCAGACTGAACTCCATGCCTACCAGTTGCAGCGCGAGCAAGGCGCCAACGCCGGCCGACGGCAAGGTCGAAAGGATGGTCAGCGGATGTACGTAGCTCTCGTAGAGCACGCCCAACACGATATACACCACCACCAGTGCCAGCAGGATCATCAGCGGCTGATTGCCCTGGGTCTGCTGGAAGGCTGCACCGGTGCCGCCCAGCATGCCCTGCACTTCGGTGGGCAGGCCGACCCGCGCCACGGCATTGTCAATGGCGCGGCTGGCCTGATCCAGGCTGACCCCTTCGGCCAGGGAGAAGCCGATGTTCTCGGCGGCGAACTGGCCCTGGTGGTTGACCCTGTCCTCTTCCAGGCTGCGTTCCCAATGGGCGAAGGTGGACAGCGGCACCCGTGCGCCATCGGCGGTGATCAGCTGAATCTGGTCCAGCGCCTCGGGATGCTGGGCATAGAGCGGGTTGATTTCCATCACCACGCTGTACTGGTTCAGCGCTTCGTAGATGGTGGAAACCTGGCGCTGACTGAAGGCGTTGTTGAGCACTGCGGTGATCATGCTCATCTCCACGCCCAGGCGCTGCGCGGCTTCGCGATCCACCACCAGGCGAATCTGCTGGGCACCGCTGTTCTCGCGGGCGTCGATATCGGTCAGTTCGGGCAACGCGCGCAGCGCTTCACGCACCTTGGGTAGCCACTCACGCAGGGCATCGAGATCGCCCGAGAGCAGCATGTACTCGTTCTCCGAACTGCGTCCTTCACGCCCGCCGATCTGCAGATCCTGGTCCGGCATGAGGAACATGCGCCCACCGGGCACCTTCGGCACGCTGGCGCGCAGGCGGTTGATCACCTGTTGCGATGACACGCTGCGCTCGCTGATGGGCTTCAGGCGCACGATCATGAAGGCGTTGTTGATGCCGCCGGCACCGCCGATGAAGCCAGCAACGCTGTCCACCGCCGGATCGGCCAGCACCGCCTTGCGGAAAATCTCCATCTTCGGCTGCATGACCTGGAACGACAGGCCATCGTCGCCGCGGATAAAACCGATCAGTTGGCCGGTGTCCTGCTGCGGCATGAAGGTCTTCGGAATGCTGACGAACAGGTAGACGTTCAGCGCGATGGTCGCCAGCAGGCTGATGACCATCAGTAACGAATGGCGCAGTGCCCAGTCCAGCGAACGCCCGTAGATAGCCAGCACCCGCGTCTGCAAGCGGTCGCCCCACTGCTGCAGGCGGCCGCGTGGCTGCTCGTCTTCGGCCTTGAGCCAGCGCGCGCAGAGCATCGGCGTCAGCGTCAGCGACACCAGCAGGGAAATCACCACCGCTACAGCCAGGGTAATGGAGAACTCACGGAACAGTCGCTCGACGATGCCGCCCATGAACAGGATGGAGATGAACACCGCTACCAGCGACAGGTTCATCGACAGCAGGGTGAAGCCTACCTCGCGCGTGCCTTTGAACGCCGCCGCCATCGGCTTCTCACCGTTATGGATGTGCCGGGCGATGTTCTCCAGCACCACAATGGCATCGTCCACCACCAGCCCGGTGGCGATAATCAGCGCCATCAACGACAGGTTGTTCAGCGAGAACCCCAGCAGGTACATGGCGGCGAAACTGCCGATCAGCGACACCGGCACCGCCAGCGCCGGAATCAGCGCAGCGCGCCAACGCCCGAGAAACGCCAGCACCACGAGGATCACGAGGCCCACGGCGATCAGCAGGGTCTGCTCGGCCTCGTGCAGGGTGGCGCGGATTACCGGCGAGCGATCCATCGCCACTTCCAGCTCGACGCTGGCTGGAATCACCTCGCGTAGCGCCGGCAGCTCGGCGCGGATGTCGCTGATGGTCTGCAGGATGTTCGCCCCGCTCTGCCGATTGATCACCAGCAGCACCGCTTCCTTGTCGTTGTAGAAGCCGCTGTTGTAGCGGTCCTCGACACCATCGGTGACCGTGGCTACGTCGCCCAGGCGCACGGCAGCGCCGTCCTGGTAGCGGATGATCATCGGCAGGTAATCGGCGGCCTTGGCCAACTGGTCGCTGGCCTGCACCTGCCAGCGACGCTGCTCGTCCTCGACCGCGCCCTTGGGACGCAGGGCATTGCTGGCGGCGATGGTCTGGCGCACTTCGTCCAGCGCGATGCCGTAGTGATCGAGCAGACGTGGCTCGAGGGAAACCCGTACTGCCGGCAGCGAACTACCACCGACCTGCACCTCACCCACGCCACCGACCTGGGACAGTTTCTGCGCCAGGATGGTCGAAGCCACGTCGTACAGCTGGCCCTTGTTCAGCGTGGCACTGGTCAGCGACAGCACCATGATCGGTGCCTGCGAAGGGTTGATCTTGCGGTAGCTGGGCATGGTGCGCATGCCGCTGGGCAGCAGTTCGCGCGCCGCATTGATCGCCGCCTGGACCTCGCGCGCGGCGGTGTTGATGTCCTTGTCCAGGTCGAACTGGATCATGATCCGCGTGCTGCCCTGGCTGCTGCGGCTGTTCATCTGGCTGACCCCGGCGATCGAGCCGAGCGAGCGCTCCAGCGGCGTGGCCACGGTCGAGGCCATGATCTGCGGGCTGGCTCCTGGCAGGCTGGCCTGCACGGTGATGGTGGGGAAATCCATCTGTGGCAGCGGCGCCACTGGCAGCAGGCCGAAGCTGACACCACCGAGCAGCATGATCGCCAGGCTCAGCAGCAGCGTGGCCACCGGACGGCGGATAAAGGGGGCGGAGAGGTTCATGCGTGATTGGCCCCAAGGCTTCGCCAATCCTGTAGGAGCGGCTTCAGCCACGAATCCCTTGCACCTTCCTGTTCGCGGCTGAAGCCGCTCCTACGGGTCTGGGTCATACCGCCACCCCCGCCGCACTGCGCCCGCTGACGCGCCGCGACAGGCGATCGAAGTACAGGTAGATCACCGGCGTGGTGAATAGCGTCAGCACCTGGCTGACCAGCAGACCGCCGACCATCACCAGTCCCAGCGGCTGGCGCAGCTCGGCACCGGAGCCCGAGGCGAGCATCAGCGGGATGGCGCCGAACAACGCCGCCAGGGTGGTCATCAGAATCGGCCGAAAGCGCAGCAGCGCCGCCTGATAAATCGCCGCCTCTGGTGCCATGCCCTGGTTGCGCTCGGCCTCGAGGGCGAAGTCGATCATCATGATCGCGTTCTTCTTGACGATACCAATCAGCAGGATGATGCCGATGATGGCGATCAGCCCCAGGTCGTTACCGGTCAGCAGCAATGCCAGCAGCGCACCGACGCCCGCCGACGGCAGCGTGGACAGAATGGTGATCGGGTGGATATAGCTCTCGTAGAGCACGCCGAGCACGATGTACATGGTGACGATGGCCGCCAGGATCAGCAGCAAGGTCGACGACAGCGATGCGCGGAACGCCTCGGCAGCGCCCTGGAACTGGGTGTTGATGCCGCCTGGCAAACCGATTTCCTGCTCGACCCGCTCGATCACCGCCACTGCCTCGCCCAGCGACACGCCAGGCGCCAGGTTGAACGACAGGGTCACCGCCGGGAACTGGCCGATATGGTTGACCAGCAGGCTGGCCGGACGCTCCTCGACATGCGCCAGGGACGACAACGGCACCTGCTGGCCGTCACCGGTGGCCACATGAATCTGACGCAGCGCGGCCAGGCCGATACGCCCGCCATCGCGGCTCTCCAGCACCACGCGGTACTGGCTGGCCTGGGTGTAGATGGTGCTGATCTGGCGTTGGCCAAAGGCGTCATACAGCGCATCGTCGATAGTGCCGACGTTGATGCCCAGGCGCGCCGCGGCGTCACGATCGATATCCAGAAACACCTGCAAGCCGCGGTTCTGCAGGTCGCTGGCCACGTCGGTCAGCTCCGGCTGCTCGCGCAGCGCCTCGACCAGACGCGGCGTCCAGGTTTCCAGCAACTGGCTGTCGGGCGATTCCAGGGTGAACTGGAACTGGGTACGGCTGATGCGATCCTCGATGGTCAGGTCCTGCACCGGCTGCATGAACAGCTCGATACCGGGAACCTTCGCCAGCTCAGGACGCAGACGTTCGATTACCTCACTGGCGGTGACGTCGCGTTCGGCGTGGGTTTTCAGGTTGATCAGCAGACGGCCGCTGTTGAGCGTCGGATTGTCGCCATCCACGCCAATCGACGAGGACAGACTGGCCACCGCCGGATCACGCAGGATGACATCCGCCAGGCGCTGCTGACGCTCGCTCATGGCGGCAAAGGAAATCGACTGCGGCGCCTCGGAAATACCCTGGATCACGCCGGTGTCCTGCACCGGGAAGAAGCCCTTGGGTACCGCCATATACAACAGCACGGTCAGGCCCAGGGTCGCCACGGCCACCAGCAGGGTCAGCGGCTGATGCCTGAGCACCCACTGCAGCCACACGCCGTAGCGTTCGATCATGGCGTCGATGGCGCCACCGGCGACGCGATAGAAGCGCCCTTCCTGCTCGGGTTTCTCGGCCTTGAGCAAGCGCGCGCACATCATCGGCGTGAGGGTCAGCGACACCACCAGGGAAATCAGGATGGCCACGGCCAGGGTAATGGCGAACTCGCGGAACAGCCGGCCGACCACATCGGCCATGAACAGCAGCGGGATCAGTACGGCAATCAGCGACAGGGTCAGCGAGACCAGGGTGAAGCCGATCTGCCGAGCGCCCTTGAGCGCGGCGTTGAGCGGCGTCTCGCCCTCCTCTAGATGGCGGGCGATGTTTTCCAGCATGACGATGGCGTCGTCGACCACGAAACCGGTGGCGATGGTCAGCGCCATCAGCGTCAGGTTGTTGATGGTGAAACCGGCCAGGTACATCACACCGAAGGTGCCAATCAGCGACAGCGGCACGACGATCGACGGGATGATGGTCGCCGACAGCTTGCGCAGGAACAGGAAGGTCACCATCACCACCAGGGCAATGGCCAGCAGCAGTTCGTGCTGTACGTCGCGCACTGCAGCGCGGATGGTCTGCGTGCGGTCGGTGAGCACCTTGACCTCGACGCTGGCCGGCAGGCCTTCGGTCAGGTGCGGCAGCAGGGTCTGGATGCGGTCGACCACATCAATCACGTTGGCACCGGGCTGACGCTGCACATTGACCAGTACCGCCTGGTTGCGGTTGGCCCAGGCGGCCAGGCGTTCGTTCTCGGCGCCGTCGATGATCTCGGCGACATCCTTCAGGCGCAGCGCGGCACCATTCTGATAGCTGAGGATCAGCTCGCGATATTCCTCGACCGACTTCAGCTGGTCGTTGGCATCGAGCTGGGAAACCCGCGTGGGCCCGTCGAAGTTGCCCTTGGGCTGGTTGACGTTGCTGGCCGTGATCAGGCTGCGCACATCGGCCAGACTCAGGCCATAGGACGCCAGCGCCTCCGGGTTGACGCGAATACGCACCGCCGGACGTTGCCCGCCGGCCAGGGTCACCAGGCCGACACCGCTGGTTTGCGCCAGCTTCTGCGCCAGGCGGGTATCGACCAGGTCGTTGACCTGCGGCAGCGGCATCGTCTTTGAGCTCACCGCCAGGGTCAGCACTGGTGTATCGGCCGGGTTGACCTTGTTGTACACCGGCGGCGCCGGCAGATCGCCAGGCAACAGGTTGCTCGCCGCGTTGATCGCCGCCTGCACTTCCTGCTCGGCCACCGCCAGGGAGACATCCAGATTGAAGCGCAGGGTGATCACCGAGGCGCCGCCCGAACTGGTCGAGGACATCTGCTTGAGCCCGGCCATCTGCCCGAACTGGCGCTCCAGCGGCGCCGTCACGGCGCTGGTCATCACATCCGGACTGGCGCCTGGATATAAGGTCAGCACACGGATAGTCGGGTAATCCACTTCCGGCAGCGCCGACACCGGCAGCAGGCGATAGGCGATCAGACCGCTGAGGAAGATCGCCACCATCAACAGCGTGGTGGCGACCGGCCGCAGGATGAAGGGGCGGGAAATATTCATGCGTCGTTCCGTGCTGCGCCCGGACGTGCAGAGCCATCGCGCTTGCCCTGGCGGTCGCCCGGCTCGTTAGCCGCGCCGTCGGGGCTCTGCACCAGGTTCGGGTCGACCACTTCCACCTCACTACCGTCACGCAGACGATCGGTACCTTCCATGACCAGCCGCTCACCCTGCTGCACGCCCTCGTTGACCATGCTGCGTTCAGCGTCGCTGGCAGCGATGGTGACCTGACGGATGCTCACCTTGTTATCGTCACCCACGACATAGACGAAGGTACCCTGGGTGCCGAACTGCACCGCAGCGGACGGAATGATGGTGGCGGCCTCACGGGTTTCAACGCGCAGACGCACATTGACGAACTGATTGGGGAAGAGCATCTGCTCGGCGTTGTCGAAGCGCGCCTTGAGCTTGACCGTACCGGTGGTGGTGTCGATCTGGTTATCCAGGCTTTCCAGCACGCCCTCGGCCAGTTTCAAGCGCTCACCACGGTCCCAGGCCTCGACAGCCAGGATCGTGCCGTCGCGGCGGCGCTGCAGCACGGCAGGCAGATCGCCCTCGGGGATGGTGAAGATCACCGCAATCGGATCGGCCTGGGTGATTACCACCAAAGGCGTGGTATCGCCGCTGCTGACCAGATTGCCGATATCCAGCTGACGCAGACCGAGGCGACCGTCGATGGGCGCGCGAATCTGGGTGAAGTCGAGGTTGAGCTTGGCCGTGGCGACATCGGCCTGGTTGCTCTGCAGACTGCCACGGTACTGATTGACCAGCGCCTGCTGGGTGTCCAGGGTCTGTTTGGCGATGCTGTCTTCGTCGTACAGCCCCTTGTAGCGCTGCAGGTCCAGCTCGGCGTTCTTCAGTTGCGCCTGGTTTTCCTGCAGCGCCCCCTGCGCCTGCTGCAAGGCCACCTGATAAGGGCGTGGATCGATCACCGCCAGCAGGTCGCCGGCCTTGACCTGCTGGCCCTCCTCGAACAGCACCTTGACCAGTTCACCGTCGACTCGCGAGCGTACGTTGACCGTGTTATAGGAAGTTACCGTGCCAAGCGCCTTGAGCTCGATGGCGAACTCGCCCTGCTTGACCTCGGCCACGCGCACCGGCACCGGCCCCATGTCACCGAAACGGCCACGGCCCATCTGCTGGCTTTCTGGCTTGCTCGGCCAGAACCACCACAGCAGCAGAAGCAGAACGGTGAGCAACGTCAGGCCAATCAGCCATTGACGGGAGGAATTCGATGGAGACGGGGAAGCATTCGACATGGCAGGCGCAATATCACTTTTAAGGGGAGTCGGCACGATAAGCACTGGCCCGCGTCAAGCAAAGCCCATTTACCCGCTTTTTACGCTGCCCTTACGTTACTAACTGTTTGAGTCCGCGAAAAAATCTGGATCGGGCAAGGGACTGTCGACGTGCTCAGAACGTTCGGCTTGGTGCACAAATAAAAACGGCCTGCGAAGCAGGCCGTTTCATCGAACCAGCTGCGAGTTACTTCAGCGCGGCCAGGGCGGCTGCGTAATTCGGCTCATCAGCGATTTCGCCAACCAGCTCGCTGTGCAGCACCTTGTCGTTTTCATCCAGCACTACCACGGCGCGCGCGGCCAGGCCGGTCAGCGGGCCGCTGGCAATGGCCACACCGTAGTTCTTGAGGAAGTCGGCGCCACGCAGGCTGGACAGGTTGACCACGCTTTCCAGACCTTCGGCACCACAGAAGCGTGCCTGGGCGAACGGCAGGTCAGCGGAGATGCACAGCACCACGGTGTTGTTCAGTTGACCGGCTTCGGCGTTGAACTTGCGCACGGAGGTAGCGCAGGTCGGGGTGTCGACGCTGGGGAAGATGTTCAGCACCTTGCGCTTGCCAGCCAGGCTGGCCAGGGTGACGTCGCTCAGGTCACCAGCGACCAGGCTGAACGCTGGTGCCTGTTGGCCGGCCTGCGGCAGTTGGCCGTCGACCTGCACCGGGTTGCCTTTGAGAGTGACTTGCGCCATGGGAGTTTCCTTATCGTTCAGGGAGTTGAAGGGCAAATGTGTGACATGGGGTTCGCCGTGGCGAATGCTCCATCGAATGGCAGGTCACGGCCCGACCATGCATCCAGACTAGCGCAGAAGCGCCGCCGATACACCCGCAGCCATGTAGGGATTTAGCATAAAGGTGGCGCGACCATCAGAAGTCCCGGCGATAGAACAGGTCGAGCGAGCTGGCCAGACCGCTGGCGGCCTCAAGGTACAGGCGCCGGCTCAGCTCGTAACGCAGAGCGATGGTGTTGGCCGGCTCGAACACACCCACGCCGTAACGCAGGCTCAGGCGCTCGGTGATATTGCCGCTGGCCACCACGCTGGTGGTCACGCCACTGCCCTCGGTGTCGAGCTGAAAATCCTGAATACCCAGACTGGTGGCCAGGCTGGTGGTGAGCGAACTGCTGCCGGCCAGACCGAGCGCCAGCGCTGCCTGGCCAAGCATGTTGTTGTCCCCCGTGCTTTGCCCCAAAGGCCGGCCCAGCACCAGATAGGACAGCGCCTGTTCCTGGCTCATGGCCGGCTCGGCGAAGACCGTGGTGCTCGGCTGCTCGGCGCTGCCGGACAGACGGATACCGGCGACGACCGTGTCGACCCGGCGAATCGCTTCCACATCGAGGAACGGCTGATCGATAGGTCCGGTGAACAGCAGGCGCGCGCGGCGAATGGTCAGGCGCTGGCCGTAGGCGCGATAGCGGCCGTTGACCAGATCCAGTTCACCGCGGGTATCGAGGTTATCGCCGATGTGCACGCGTCCACGCAGGTCGGCAGTCAGGCCAAAACCGCTGAAGGCCAGCTTGTCCTGCCCCACCTCGACATCGACATCCATGGCGACGCCCATGCCCTGCTCAGCTTCCGGGGTTTCACGACCGACCACCCGTGCATCACCGGAAACCTTGACCGTCGACGGCGGTAGTTCACGTACGCTGATCAAACCACGCGGCACACCAACCTTGCCGCTGACGGCCAGACGCTGGGCACGCAGTTGCAATTGCAGATCAGGCTCGACTTCCAGCTCGGCATACGGCTCGACCTTCACCGGCAAGCGCTGTCCCTGCAATACCAGATCGCCGCTCAGCCCCTCGGCCCAGGTCAGTTCGCCACGCAGATTGCCACGCCCCTGCTCACCGCTGCGCCAATCGCCGGAGAGCTGCACCTGCTCGCCCGCGATCAGCGCCTGCAATTGCAGGTTCTCCAGGCTGATCGGCAGTTCGCTGCCGGACAGCTCGCCGCCGTCCAGGCGCAGCTGGCCGTTGATCTGCGGCGCCAGCAGCTGGCCACTTATATTGCCGCTGCCCTGCAGCTTGCCTTCGAGCCTTTCCGCCATGGGTACGAAGGGACGCAGCACGGCGAGATCGAACCCGCTCAATCGAAACTCGCCGCTGACCGGCTTGCTCGCCGGGCGTGGGTCGATCTGCGCCTGCAGCAGCAGCTCACCCAGGCGGCTACTGACGAAACGCAGTTCGCTGTCTACCCGCTGAGGGCGCAGCGTGCTGTCCAGGCGCAGGCTGTCGTAGGGAAAGTCCAGCCACTGCTCTTCATCCGGCTGACGAATACGCAGGTTGCCGCCGCCGGCATCGAGCCTGATCTGGCCGTTGGGACCGCTGTCGGGTAGCTCGACTTTCAGCTGACCATCCAGCCGCCCCTGCCAGGCAAAGTCCTCGGGCAGCCAGGGCTGCAGGCTGGCCAAGGGGAAATTCTCCAGGCGCCAGTCCAGGCTGGGCTGTGGCATCAGCCGCTGCTGCCCGCCGCACAGGCTGGCATCGCCGGACTGCCAGCAATGCGCGCCCAGGTTCATGCGGCCGCTGGCCAGGCGCTCCAGGGTCGCCACCTGTTGCAATTGCCAATCCTGCCCGCCGCTCTGCACACGGCCACTGGCAATACGACCGCGCCAGTCGCCCTGCTCGCTCAAGCTGCCGTCCAGGGCCAACGCCAGCTGCAACAGCGGACCTTGCAAATCGATGTCCAGCGCCTGGCGACGCTGATCGCCACGACCATCGGCCTGCAGGCGCCCAAGGTAGGTATCGCCGATGCGGATGCCACGCAGATTCAAACCGATGCGCGCCTGCTGGCGGGCATCCAGCGTCGCGTCCAACTGCAGTCGCCGCAGGCTGGGGTCGCCAAAGGCCAGACGCTCCCCACTCAGCGCAAGCTGGCCTTGCGGCGCCTGCAAGGTGCCCGCCACGGACAGCTGGCCCTGTATCTGCCCTTGCAGACCGGGCCAGAGTTGCCCCAGACGCGGCAAGGCCAGTTGTAGCTGGCCACGCAAACGCTGATCCAGCGCGCCCTGGCCGCTGATCCGGTTGTCGCCCAGACGCACCAGCAATTGCTCGAGCTGCCACTGCTCGCCGCTACCGGCGCCCTGCACTTGTAATTGCGCGGGCTGGCCACGCAGACGGCCATTGAGGTCGATATCGGCCTTGGCTTGCAGCGCACCGGCATTGAAGCTGCCCGAGGTATTCAGCGGCCCTGCCAGATTACCCGGCATCTCAGCCAGCCAATAACCCGGGTCGAGGGCGCTGAGCTGCAGCATGGCCTGCCAGTCGACGCCGTCGGCAAAACCGACCTTGACCACCCCTTCGGCGCGGCCCTGGCCAGCCACCAACTGCAATTGCGGCAGGCTGACCTGGCCGAGATCGCCACTGACCGGACTGCTCAGGCTGAAGTCCCCTGCCGGCCCCTTAAGCTGCGCAGCGAAGTTACCCAGGTAATTGCCTTCGCTATAGCTGACTTCTGCCTGCAGTTGCTGCAGCGCCACGGGTGGCGGCTCGTCCAGCGGGTACAGACGCTGCCAGGGGAAATTCAGCCAATCGAGCGTGGCGTCGGCCTGAAACGCCTCACTCCAGGCGAGCGTACCGCTGAGCTGCAGATGCTGCTGATCCTCGGCTTCGATGCGCAGCAATTCGATATCCGCGCCCCTGGCATCGACCCTGCCGCGCAGGGTCAGCGGCATCGGCGCCTGCTCGGCGGGCAGAGTGGAGCTGCCGTCGATTCGATAGCCGCTGCTCAGGTCACCCTTTGCCGACAACGTCAGCGCCTGCAGGTGCAGCGTCTGCGGCAAGGCGCTGCTGGCCTGAAAATCCTGGCTGGTCAGGCGCAGTTCGGCGGGCAGGTGCTCGGCCAGCGCCTGCACCTGTCCTTCGAGACGGGCGTCGAGATAACCGCTGCTGTCAGCCTCGATCTTCAGGCTGCGCTGCAATTCGCCAGCTACCTGCAGTGCCACCTGCCAGGCCTTGCCATCGACTTCCGGTAACTGCAGGCGGCCGCTCAGGGCCAAGGGCCAATCGCCCTGCGGCGTCAGCTGGCCACTGAGGTCCAGGCTCAGGTCATCACGTTGCAAGACCAGGCGCTGCAGCTCCACACCCTGCTCGTTCCAACTGGCGCTCAGTTCGAGATCGCTCAGTTGCGTCTGGCCGTCCAGGCGCAGTTCGCCCAGTTGGATATCGCCCATTTGCAAGCGCAGTGGCAGGTTGAGGTTCGGCAGGCTCAACGGCTCATCGCTGGCCTCCCCACTGTCGGGCAGGGTCACGGCCACCTGCTGCAGATGCAGACGATCCAGGCACAGCGTCAGGCGCAGCAGGCAGGACGGTGACCAGGCCATGTCCAGCTGCTGCAGCTCAACCCGCATATCGTCTTGCTGCCAGATCAGCGCATCGACCTGCCAGGCACCGCCCAGACGCCCTGCGAAGTTGTCGACTTGCAGGCCTGGCACCTGGGCCAGCAGCCAACGACTGCCACCCTGGGTGCCCAGCAGCGCCCACAGGGCCGCGACGAGCAGCAACACCAGACCGAGCAGACCGCCGGCCAGCCACTTCAACAGGCGCCGGGTCATAGCTCAGGCCCCATGGAGAAATGCAGGCGTACGCCACCGTCGTCGTCTAGCGCATGAGCGAGGTCCAGGCGCAGCGGGCCCACCGGTGAAACCCAGCGCACGCCGAAGCCGACGCCGGTCTTCAAGGTGGGAATGTCCAGCGAATTGAAGGAATTGCCCTGGTCGATGAAAGTCGCCAGGCGCCACTTGTCGGTGAGGCTGTACTGGTACTCGGCGCTGGCGGTGAACAGGTAGCGGCCACCAATCTTGTCGCCGCGATTGTTCTCCGGCGACAGACTCTGATAGTCGTAACCGCGCACGCTCTGATCGCCACCGGCGAAGAAGCGCAGCGACGGCGGCACGGCAGAAAAACCATTGGTTTCGGTACCGCCAAACTGCACCCGCCCGAGCAGACGGTGATTATCGAATACGGTAGTCAGGCCCTTGAGCATGACGTTACCGTGCAGCACGTTGGCGTCGGACAGCACGCCATCGACAGCGCCGCGCAAGTCGAACTGCACGCGGTAGCCCTGATTCGGGTCGAGGCGGTTGTCGCTGCGCAGCAGCGAGTAGCTGACGCCCGGCATCAACAGGGTGCTCAGCCCGGAATCGTCACCCAGGCGATATTCCTCACGCTGCCATTTCACCGACAGCACGCGCTGCCAGCCACCGGAGCGCTGGCTGTGCCATTCCGGACCGAGGGTAAGTAGCCGGCTCAAGCTGTCCTTGCTGGCCAGCTCCTCATACTGATAACCGCCGGCCAGGCGCAGTTTGTCGGTCAGTGGCGGGTCACCGGGAATGTCGTACCACAGGCCAACGTTCTGTCTGGGAGCGGACAATTCGGTTTCCACCCCGTAGCTGTGCCCCTGCGGATTGCGCCAGTGGCGCGTCCAGTTGGCGCGCAGGCGCGGCCCGACGTCGGTGGAAAAGCCCAGTCCCAGGCCCATGGTGCGCGGCTCTCGCACCTGCAGCGCCACCGCCACTGGAATACGCAACTGGTCGGCCTGGGTCGGGATGGCGTCGACCCGCACCGATTCGAAATAGCCACTCGACTGCAGCGCCTGATACAGCTCGGCGATCAATTCGGAGTCGTAGGGTGTGTCCGGATCGAACGGCACCATGCGCAGCAGCAGCTCTTCATCGAACGGGAAGTCACCGCTGAAGGCGATATCGCCCAGGCTGTAACGCGGCCCGCTGACGAACACCAGCTCGATATCGGCCACCCCGGCAGCCGGATCGATTTCCAGGCGCTGCCGGGAGAATCGGCCGTCGAAGAAGCCGTAGCGCGAGGCCTGATTCTGGATCAGTCGCTTGGCATCCTCATAGCGCCCATGGTTGAGCACCGAGCCTGGCTGCAAACGACCGGCACTGGGTACACGAAAAGCAGACAGCTCGCTGGCAGGCCCTTCGATACGAATGTCCACGTTGCGCAGGCGAATGCGCTCGCCGGGCTCGACCTCGATCACAAGGCGCGGCGTTGCGCCCTCTTCGATACGGCTACGAATGCGCGCCTGGTAATAACCCAGGGCCTGAGCCGCCTTGTCGGCCTCGTTCTCGGCGATACGCCGCAAGCGCCGCAACGACTGCGCATCACGCCCATCGAGGCTGCCGACATAACCTTCGATATTGGCCTTGAGAGCCGAATTGCTCGGGGTGATTCGTACGTCGAGTTCGCTCGCTGCGAAAGCACCCGTACTGATCAGCAGCAGCGCCAGGCTACGCTGAAAATGTCCATATACGCTCATGGCGGAGGATGCTACCACGGAGCGGAGCCCACGCCAGAGCCGTTGAACGCGCGCCAGACAGCCGCAGTTCAGGCGCTGGCTCTGACCACCGGTTGTGGGTTGGGATGAAAGAACACGTGTTCGACCACCGGGCCTATGGCCAGCTCGCCGATTTCCTCGTAGCCCTGGCGCCGGTAGAAATCCAGATAGCGCGCATTGCCGGTATCCAGCACCACGCCTTGCGAGCCGCTGTCCTGGGCACACCAGTCGTGCAGCGCCTCGAGCAACTGCTCGCCGCGATGCTGCCCCTGAAACTCGGGGTGAATGCCCAGTAGCGGCAGCACGTGGTAAGGCCCGGGCGGCAGACTGGTAAGCACCGCATCGTGGTACTCGAGATAGCGCTTGGTGCAGCTGAAACCGGTGCTCAGCAGCATGCGCAGACGCCACCCCCAGCTTTCGGTGATATCCAGACGGCGCTGCGGTGGCGCGATCAGCGCTGCGCCGATCAGGCGGTCATCGATCAGCAGGCCAATGGCCGGCTGATCCTCGGCGAAGTGCTGCTGCACAAGTTCGCGAATCGTCGCGCGCACACGCTGATCAAAACCCGGTCGCTGCGCTTCGAACAGGTAGGCGAAGGTCGGCTCGTGGCGATAGGCGTGGTAGAGCAGCGAACGGACCTCGCGGGCGTAACCACCATCGAGCATGCGCACTTCTGCTGGAGCGTTGTTGGGCATGGCAGACCTCTGTTGTTATGCGTTGTGGGTCAGGCGCGTCCCAGCCAACTTAGCACCACCTCATCACGCCCGCCAGGCGCTGGCCGCGAGCGCCGAGGATCGGCTAGCATCGCCTTTTGCCCAGGACCCGCTGCCCATGAAAATCGTCTCTTTCAATATCAATGGCCTGCGTGCGCGCCCTCATCAATTGCAAGCCTTGATCGAAAAACACCAGCCGGACGTGATCGGCCTGCAGGAAACCAAGGTGGCCGATGAGCAGTTCCCCGAAGCCGAGATCCGCCAGCTCGGCTACCACGTGCATTACCACGGCCAGAAAGGCCACTATGGCGTCGCCCTGCTCTCGCGTCAGGAGCCACTGAGCCTGTACAAGGGGTTTCCCGGCGATGGAGAAGACTCTCAACGCCGCTTCATCTACGGCACCTTCGCCGATGCCAATGGCAACCCGGTCACTGTCATGAACGGCTATTTCCCGCAGGGCGAAAGCCGTGACCACCCGGTGAAATTCCCGGCCAAGCAGCGCTTCTACGCCGACCTGCAGCAACTGCTGGTGGAGCACTTCGATCCGCAGCAGGCGCTGGTAGTGATGGGCGACATCAACATCAGCCCGGAAGATTGCGACATCGGCATCGGCGAGCCCAATCGCCTGCGCTGGCTGAAAACCGGCAAGTGCAGCTTCCTGCCGGAGGAACGCGAGTGGCTGGCGACGCTGAAGAGCTGGGGCCTGGTGGACAGCTTCCGCCACCTCAACCCCGAGGTGAATGACCGTTTCAGTTGGTTCGACTACCGCAGTCGCGGCTTCGAAGACGAGCCAAAGCGCGGCCTGCGCATCGACGTGATCCTCGCCAGCCAGCCGTTGCAGGCGCGCTTCAAGGATGCCGGCATCGATTACGACCTGCGTGGAATGGACAAGCCATCGGACCATGCGCCGATCTGGCTGGAACTGAACTGAAACTGGGGGCGCGTGAGATGACGCGCCCCGTCACATGACTGCAATCTGACTGACTTAATCTGCGCGGCACTTTCTCTCACCCACTAGAAGGTGCCTGCCGCATGCCGCGCGCCCTGTCCGCCGACCGCGACCTCTGGGGTCGTACTCTGTCCCTGCTGCTGATCGGTTTCATCTGCTACGCCCTGCCTCTTTCCGTCTTCGCCGCACTACCAGCCTCCGAGGGCAACCAACCGGTACTGCGCATCCAGGGCTCCAATACCATTGGTGCCAAGCTCGGCCCGGAGCTGGTCAAAGGGCTGTTCGAAGCTCAGGGCCTGCACGATATCCACAGCGAAGAAGGTGCCCGGGAAAACGAGCAGCGCCTGCTCGCGCGACGGGCCGACGGCCGCCAGGTGATAGTCGAAGTCGCCGCTCACGGCTCTGGCACCGGTTTTACCTCGCTCAAGGACGGCAGCGCCGATCTGGCCGCCTCGTCGCGGCCGATCAAGGATGGCGAAGCCGCTACCCTGGCGACCCTTGGCGATCTGCGCAGTCCGCAGAGTGAACAGGTCATCGCCATCGATGGTCTGGCGATCATCGTCCATCCATCGAACCCGATTGGAACGCTGAGTGTGGAGCAGATCGCGCAGCTGTTTTCCGGCGAGATCGGAGACTGGGCTGCGCTGGGCGGCAAACCCGGCAAGGTTCGCCCCTACGCACGCGATGACAATTCCGGCACCTACGACACCTTCAAGGAGCTGGTGCTGGCTCCAGGCGGGCGCACACTCGCCGCCGGCGCGCAACGCTTCGAATCCAGCGCCCAACTGTCCGATGCGGTGAGCAGCGATGCCAATGGCATCGGTTTCATTGGCCTGCCCTACATCCGCCAGGCCAAGGCTGTCGCCGTCGCTGCGGGCAATTCTCAGCCGATGCCACCGAGCACCACGCTGATCGCCACCGAGGACTATCCTCTGGCACGCCGCCTGTTTCTCTACAACGACCCGCAACTGGCCAATCCCTGGGCGCGCGCGCTGATCGACTTCGCCCACAGCCCACGCGGCCAGGCCATTGTCGACAACAGCGGTTTCATCGCCCAGACCGTCCAGGCGGTCAAGGTCGCCGCGGATGCGCAGATGCCAGCGGAGTACCAGCAACTGGCAAAGCAGGCGCAGCGCCTGTCGGTGAACTTCCGCTTCCAGGAAGGCAGCGCAACGCTGGATAACAAGGCCCATCGTGATTTGCAGCGGGTGCTGGACTATCTCAAGCAGTACGACAAGCTGCAGGACAAGGTGGTGCTGGTGGGTTTCGGCGATCCGAAGAGCGACCCCGAGCGCGCCGAACTGCTGTCGAAACTGCGCGCCATGGCCGTGCGCCGCGAGCTGGCCAAACAAGGCGTACTGTTTCGTGAAATCACCGGTATGGGCAGCGAGCTACCGGTGGCGGCCAATGATCAGAACAATGGCCGCATCCGTAATCGCCGTGTCGAAGTATGGGTCTACTGACGCCTGAAAATATTTCCTTACAAAGGGCTTGGCAGAGTAAGGGCTCGGCGCTAGTCTTTGCAGCGCGTGACGCCGGGCCCCTCTGGCGGTGAGTTTTCTCACCGTGATGTCGGAGTCACTGAGTCGATTTCTTTCAACTCAGGCAGACATAAGGGAGGGCTCATGGACGCTCTACTTGCCTTTTTGACATCCCCCATCTTCGGTACCCCCGGCTGGTTCTGGCTGGCCTTTCTGGTACTGATCATCACCCTTCTGGTACTCGACCTCGGCGTGCTGCATCGCGATCAGCATGAAATCGAGATGCGCGAGAGCCTGCTGCTGTATTCCGGCTATTTCAGTGTCGGCGTCGCCTTCGGCGGCTGGATCTGGTGGCAGCTCGGCGGTACCAAGGCGATGGAGTACTACACCGGCTTCCTGGTGGAGCAATCGCTGTCGATGGACAACGTCTTCGTCATGGCGATGATCCTCGGCTACTTCAATATCCCGCGTAAGTACCAGCACCGCGTGCTGTTCTGGGGCATTCTCGGGGTGATCGTGCTGCGCGCGATCATGATCGGTCTGGGCACGGCCCTGGTGCAGCAGTTCGACTGGATTCTCTATCTCTTCGGCGCCTTCCTGCTGTTCAGCGGCGTCAAGATGCTGCGCAGCGGTGGTGACGAAGAATCGCACCCGGACCTTGCGCAGAATCCGGTGATCCGCTTCGTGCGCAAGCACATTCGCGTCACCGATGAGCTGCACGAAGGCAAGTTCCTGGTGCGCCTGAAGGATCAGGTCAGTGGCAAGCCGCTGCTCTATGCCACCCCGCTGCTGCTGGCGCTGGTGCTGATCGAACTGGCCGACCTGGTGTTCGCAGTGGACAGCGTGCCGGCGGTACTGGCCATTTCGCAGGACCCGTTCATCGTCTACACCTCGAACATCTTCGCCATTCTCGGCCTGCGCGCGCTGTATTTCGCCCTGGCTGCACTGATGCACCGCTTCATCTACCTGAAGTACGCCCTGGCGCTGGTGCTGATGTATATCGGCGGCAAGATCTTCCTGCACGACCTGATCAAGGTTCCCGCCCTGCTCTCGCTTGGCGTCACCCTGGGGCTGCTGGCAGGCGGGGTGATCCTGTCGCTGCTCAATACCCGGGACCAGAAAGCCCCGCAACACTGAGAAACGGCGTAGCCGGACGACCGAGCAGCAGCGTCGACGGTTCACGAACAAAGAGGCCCGCAGATGCGGGCCTCTTTGCTTTGGCTTGCGGGATCAGCGGCTGGCTTTCATCACGTCGCGCGGCACGTACTTGCCAATCTCGAACTTGCCGATGGCTGCGCGGTGCACCTCGTCCGGGCCATCGGCCAGGCGCAGGGTGCGCTGCATGGCGTACCAGTAGGCCAGCGGGAAGTCGTTGGAGACGCCCGCGCCGCCGTGCATCTGGATCGCCCGGTCGATCACCTTGAGCGCCACGTTGGGCGCCACCACCTTGATCTGGGCGATTTCGCTGGCGGCGATCTTGTTGCCCACGGTATCCATCATGTAGGCCGCGTTCAGGGTCAGCAGACGCGCCTGGTTGATCTCCATGCGCGAATCGGCGATGTGATCGATATTGCCACCCAGGCGCGCCAGCGGCTTGCCAAAGGCGGTCCGCGAAACAGCGCGCTTGCACATGAGTTCCAGGGCGCGCTCGGCCATGCCGATCGAACGCATGCAGTGGTGGATGCGGCCCGGGCCGAGGCGCCCCTGGGCGATCTCGAAGCCACGCCCTTCACCGAGCAGTACGCTCTCGTAGGGCACGCGCACGTTCTCGAACAGCACTTCGGCATGGCCATGCGGCGCGTCGTCATAACCGAACACCGGCAGCGGGCGCAGTACGGTGACGCCCGGCGCATCCATCGGCACCAGGATCATCGAGTGCTG
The DNA here is from genome assembly GCA_048065775.1 of Pseudomonas sp. GW6. Lineage (GTDB taxonomy): Bacteria > Pseudomonadota > Gammaproteobacteria > Pseudomonadales > Pseudomonadaceae > Aquipseudomonas. The sequence goes on along the minus strand of JBLUOL010000012.1, from coordinate 5,056 downwards.
CTGGTGGCGCGGCGCGTCCGGGTTGGTCAGGCCCATGAAGATCATCACCTTGCAGCGCGGGTCGCAGGCACCGGAGGTCCACCATTTGCGACCGTTGATCACCCACTCATCGCCCTCGCGGCGAGCATTGGCCTGCATGTTGGTGGCGTCGCTCGAGGCCACGCCCGGCTCGGTCATGGCAAAGGCGGAGCGAATCTCGCCGGACAGCAGCGGCTCCAGCCATTGCTGCTTTTGCGCCTCGTTGCCGTAGCGCACCAGCACTTCCATGTTGCCGGTATCCGGCGCGGCGCAGTTGAACGGCTCGGGGCCGATCAGCGAACGCCCCATGATCTCCGCCAGCGGTGCGTATTCGGTGTTGGTCAGGCCGGCACCGTAGTCCGACTCGGGCAGAAACAGATTCCACAGACCTTCGGCTTTGGCCTTGTTCTTCAGCTCCTCCATGATCGCGGTCGGCTGCCAACGATCACCTTCGGCTACCTGCTGCTCGAACACCGCTTCAGCCGGGTAGACGTGCGCCTCCATGAATGCGCTGACGCGCTCACGCAGCTCTTGAACCTTCGGGGAATAGGCGAAATCCATGGAATTACCTGTTTGCAATAAAGGGTGAGAGGTTGTGGAAATGATGCTAGAACAGCGCTTAAGATTTATCTAACCTATTTTCAGCGTGTATGAACATTCATAACCGATATATGATCGATTGATATCGACGCCCCCTGGAGCACTGCCGGCATGAACCTGACCAAGGTGGATCTGAACCTCTTCATCGTCTTCGACGCCATCTACACCGAGGCCAACCTGACCCGTGCCGGGCAGATCGTCGGGATTACCCAACCAGCGGTTTCCAACGCCCTCGCCCGTCTGCGCGAAACCTTCAACGACCCGCTGTTCGTGCGTACCGCCCAGGGCATGGTGCCGACGCCGATGGCGCAGAACATCATCGGCCCGGTACGCAATGCCCTGCAGTTGTTGCGCGTTTCCGTGCAGGAAAGCCGCACCTTCAACCCGCAGCAGGCCGGCAAGACCTACCGCATCAGCATGACCGACCTGTCGGAGCAGATCCTCCTGCCACCGCTGTTCCAACGCCTGCGTCGCCTGGCGCCGAGCGTGTGCATCGAGAGCTTCCTGGCCAAGCGCCGCGAAACCACCAAGGAACTGGCCGCCGGCCGTCTCGATTTTGCCGTCGACGCGCCACTCAATACCGACCCGCAGGTTCGTCACGTCAAGTTGCTGGATGATCGTTATGTCTGCGCCATGCGCCAGGGGCACCCGCTGGCCAAGGAAAAGATCAGCCTCGACGAATACCTGTCACTGAGCCACATCCACATCTCCAGCCGCCGTAGTGGCCTCGGCTATGTGGATCTGGCCCTGGGCAAGATGGGCATCCAGCGCAAGATTGCCCTGCGCTCGCAGCACTACCTGATGGCCGGCAGCGTGCTGCAGCAGACCGACATGGTGATGACCGTGCCGGAGCGCTTCGCCCGCCGCCACAACCTGCATCATGTGGCCCTGCCGGTCGGTGATGTGCCGGCCCTGGAAACTCACCTTTACTGGCACGAAAGCACCGATCAGGACCCGGCCAACCGCTGGATGCGCGAGCAGATGATCGAGCTGGCGCAGCAGGTCGCCGCGCAGGAGAAAAAGGCCGAGCAAGCCGCTAATAACTGACCGCTCGACGTTGAACGCAAAAAGGCCCGCATTTGCGGGCCTTCTCGTTATTGCAGGGTTCGATCAGCGAGCGATCTTGCCATCCACCGACAGCTTGCCGGCGCCTTCGAACACCAGCGCTACGCTGATGGCCAGCAGAGCCAGGGCGAACTCGTAGCCATTGTTGCTCATGAAGAAACCGTTGGCGAAGTGCACAGTGAAGATCGCCACCAGCATGGTCACGGCCAGTACCGCCGCAGCCGGACGCACCAGCAGACCGATGATCAGCGCCACGCCGCCGAAGAACTCGGCGCTACCAGCCGCCAGCGCCATCAGGTAGCCCGGGGCCAGACCGATGCTCTCCATCCACTGTGCCACGCCAGCCAGACCATAACCACCGAACCAGCCGAACAGTTTCTGCGCGCCATGGGCGGCGAAGGTAATGCCGGCGACGATACGCAGGATGGTGATGCCGAAGCTGGCCTGGGTGGCGGTGATGTTCTTGATCAGGTTGTTCATTACAGCGCTTCCTTCGTGTGTGGGAGTTGATGGCGCACAGAATAGCCAATTTATTCGATTAAAAAACAGCAAAATACCGGTAATTAATATCGAATAAATAAATATTTAGTTGGCCGTCAGACGCTGCCTTTGCGGTTCGAGCAGATAGCGCTCACGGTCATAAGCAAGGTAGTACTTATTCACCGCATTCACATAACTCACCACGCCCATGCCCATCTGCTCCATGGCCACACGCTCGACCTGGAAGAACCACTGATTGGGATTGAGGCCACGCCTGCGAGCCTCGGCGCGCAGGCTCTGCACCCGCTGCGGCCCCAGGTTGTAGCCAGCCAGGACGAAGGCCATGCGCTCGCGCTCGTTGAGCTGCGGGCTGTTGAAGAAGTTGCGGCGGATCATCGCCAGGTACTTGCTGCTGGCCTGGACGTTACCGTCGAGGTTCTGGATGTTGCTCACCCCGACGCTACGCGCTGCCGCCGGGGTGATCTGCATCAGCCCGGTCGCGCCGCTGGCGCCGCGCGCCGATGGGTTCAACGTCGACTCCTTGAATGCCAGCGCAGCCAGCATCAGCCAATCGAAACCCTGCTGCTCGGCATGCTGCTGCAGCACCGGGCGCACCTTCTCCAGACGCTGTCGTTCAGTGCGCCCCAGCGGCGAATGCACCTTGTATAAGCGGCGATAGACACGCTGGAACGCCGCATCCTGGTCGGCCGGGCTCTGATAGCTGCTGAAGAAACGGTCGATGCTGGCACGCAGCATTGGCGCATCGGGGCGCACGAACCATTTCATGTCGCCGTCGCGCGCCAGGATCAGATGCTTGTCGACGCGCAACTTGGGCATCACCTTGGCCCAACGTTCGGCGATCGGCAGCTCCACCGCAGTACGTTCGAAGATGCCGGCCTGAACCATTTCCAGCACATCTTCGACGGCCAGACTGGGGTCGACCCACTCGACCACGATGGGTGGCAGTTTGCGATCAGCCAGTTGCTGGTTGATCAACCGTAGCGCGTCACCCACGGCGCTGCCCGCTGGCAATGAAAGACTACGCCCGGCCAGCTGTTCGAGGCTGCGGTAATGCCGGTTACCCTGCTTCGACACCAGCACCAAAGGTACTTCGCGGCGAATCGCCGTACTGGCGCTGACATCGTGCCCGGTGCGTACATTGAGCAGTTCGCCGGGTGCGACCAGGTCGCCCTCGCCGCGCTGCAATGCACCAAGCAACTGATCCTTGGCTTTGGGGATGATCTTCAGTCTGAGGCTGCGACCATCTCGAGAATTGCGGTTGAGGTACTGCTCGAACGCCCGCAGGCGGTGGTACTCGACGCCAATGCTCTGGCCCTTGACCGAGCCCGAGCTGTTGCGGCTCTGATTGACCAGCACCCGCAGTTCACCGCTGCTGCGAATCGTCGGCAGATCGCGCGCGCTGCGGGCCTGACTGCCGACCTCCGGCGGGCCGGCCACGCGCGCACTGACCGACAACGGCAGCGCAGCCAGCAGGCACAGGATCAGCAGCAATCGCGACATCGACTCTCCAGGGAAGGCGGTAGGCCGCCGAAGCCTCATCCGGTTGGTGGCTGCTGTACGCCGATGCGCGACAGACGGCTACTGACCGTATACCCGCCAAACAAGTTCCAAGGCCGGCAGGGGCGCGGAGATTGGCACAGCAGAGCGCTGCCGCGCCACCCCACAACCTTGCATCAACCTTAAAAACAGCGACCAACTTATTGTTTTAAATCGACTTCCTGACGAACGGATGGCATCTGCTATTCTGCCCCTTCGCGTTCAATAGGTGGCACCATGCAACTCATCGATATTGCCGTCAATCTCACCCACCCCAGCCTCGCGGTGCAGGCCGAGGCGCTACTCGAACGCGCTTATGCAGCCGGGGTGTGTCAGTTGGTACTGACCGGCACCAGTCTGAATGAAAGCGAGGCCAGCCTCGCACTTTGCCGACAGTTGGATAGCAGCGGCCAGCGCCTGTTTAGCACCGCGGGGGTTCACCCGCACGACGCCAGCTCGTGGAATGGCGCCAGCAGCCGCACGCTCAAGACGTTACTGGCCGAGCCACAAGTGCGCGCCGTAGGCGAATGCGGACTGGATTTTGATCGCGACTTCTCGCCACGCCCGGTACAGGAAAAAGCACTGGAAGAACAGCTGGCCCTGGCCGTCGAACTGCAGATGCCGGTATTTCTGCATGAGCGTGAAGCCAGCCAGCGCCTGCTGGAAATCCTGCGTGACTATCGTGACCGACTGCCAGCGGCCGTGGTGCACTGCTTTACTGGCGAACGCTCTGCACTCTATGCCTATCTCGATCTCGACCTGCATATCGGCATCACCGGCTGGGTCTGCGACGAACGTCGCGGTACGCATCTACATCCGCTGCTCAAGGATATCCCCGGCGAGCGCCTGATGCTGGAGACCGATGCGCCCTTCCTGTTACCGCGCAGCCTGCGGCCAAAGCCCAAGAGCGGGCGTAACGAACCAGCCTATCTCGGCGAGGTGCTGCGGGAGGTGGCGTTGCACCGCGGGCAAAGCGAGGAAACCCTGGCGGCACAGACCACAGCCTGTGCACGAGCGTTCTTCGATATGCCAGCCATAGTGGAAGACTAAGGCGCCAGAGTATTGATTGGCGTCAAGACCCTGGCTGTTTACCGATGCATACTGCTGGCACTTGGCCAATAGCGAACGCAGCGAGACGGATAACAACAGCATGGGCGCCTGGATCAGCGATCTTTCTCTCAAGTACAAATTCTGGGCGGTCAACGCCGTCGCCTTCGTCATCAGCCTGATGCTAGTGCTGTTCGCCCTGCATACCGAGCAACAGGCACGCAGCGCCGATGCCAGGCAGGCTGCAATCGAGCAGGCGCGCCTGCTTCAGCAGTGGCCGCAGCAGGCT
>JBLUOL010000011.1:0-53974 GCA_048065775.1 Pseudomonas sp. GW6 | reverse complement strand
GCCAACTGGCTGGCCGACTGCCTGGCGCGTGAACTGCTGCGCCAGCAGGCGTGATCGTGCTTCCAGAGGATTGCGGGCGGCGCTAGCAGGCCGTTGAAAAACGTAGGCGAGGCAGCCAATGCAATACCGATGGCGGCCCCACAAAAACAGGCGAAAAACGGTCGGAGTCGCGCTCGACTTTACGAGCTGTAAATGAGCATTTTGATCGGACTCGCGCACGAGGCTGTTGTTAACGCAGCAGTGGCAACGCAGATAGTTTTTCAACAGCCTGCTAAGCTGCGCCCCCATGAACAGACTCCTCTATACCCTGCTACTGCACCTGGCCCTGCCCCTGATCGCCCTGCGCCTGGCCTTGCGCGCACGCAAGGCGCCGACTTACGCCCGGCGTATCAATGAACGCTTCTCCCTTGGCCTGCCGTCGATGAAACCCGGCGGCATCTGGGTGCACGCGGTCTCGGTCGGTGAGAGCATCGCCGCCGCGCCGATGATCCGCGCGCTGCAGGCGCACTATCCCGAGTTGCCGATCACCGTCACCTGCATGACGCCGACTGGCTCCGAGCGCATCCAGGCGCTGTTCGGTGCAAGCGTGCAGCACTGCTACCTGCCCTATGACCTGCCCTGGGCTGCCGCGCGTTTTCTCAACCGTATGCAACCGCGCCTGGCCGTGGTGATGGAAACCGAGCTATGGCCGAACCACATCCACCAATGCGCCAAGCGCGGTATCCCGGTGGCCCTGGCCAATGCGCGCCTTTCCGAGCGCTCGGCACGCGGCTATGCGCGCTTTGGCAAACTCACCGCACCGATGCTTGCCGAACTGTCGCTGATCGCCGTGCAGACCCAGACCGAGGCACAGCGTTTTCTGACCTTGGGCGCACGCCCCGAGTGCGTGGAAGTGACCGGCTCGATCAAGTTCGATCTGAAGATAGATGCCGAACTGCTGCAACGCGCAGATGCCCTGCGCCAGCAATGGCAGGCCACGACTCGACCGATATGGATCGCCGCCAGCACCCACGCCGGAGAGGACGAGATCATCCTCGCCGCCCATCACCAGTTGCTGAAGTCTCGACCGGATGCCCTGCTGATCCTGGTACCGCGTCACCCCGAGCGCTTCAACGCGGTGCATAACCTGTGCATGAACCAGAGCCTGACCACTCGCCGCCGCTCCACGGGAGAAGCCGTGCAAACCAGCGATCAGGTGCTGCTGGGCGACACCATGGGTGAGCTGCTGTTTCTCTACGCCCTGGCGGATATCGCCTTCGTCGGTGGCAGCCTGGTGGCCAACGGCGGGCATAACCTGCTGGAGCCGGCCGCTTTGGGCAAGCCCGTGCTGAGCGGCCCGCACCTGTTCAACTTCCTGGAAATCGCCGCGCAGTTGCGCGAAGCCGGCGCCCTGAACGAAGTGGAAAACGCCGGACAGTTGGCGGACAAGGTTGTGGCGCTGCTGAACGAACCGAGCGAGATGCAGCGCATGAGCCAGGCCGGCCTTAGCGTGCTCAAGGCCAACCAGGGCGCGCTGCAGCGATTGCTGGAGGGCTTGCAGCGTCTTCTGTAGCCGGATGTAATCCGGGCTACGCCTGGCAATCGTCAGGGCGGGTAGGGTGGGCTTCAGCCCACCACATCCAGAGCGGCCACTGTTGGTTGGCTGAAGCGGTTCGCCACCCGCCCCCTACGCTCTGTCTGATACGCAACCGCACTTGAAAGGTCCAGCGCTTGCCTCAGAAATCCTGAGCGTTCTGCAGGCGTGCTTCGGCGGCAGACGCCAGGTCCGGCGGCAGGAAATCCTTGTCCGGGTTGTAGTCCGGTTTGAGGAAACTGCCCAGCGCTTCCAGATCGGCCGGGCTGAGGGTGCCGGCGGCCTGTTTGAGGCGCAGGTTGTTGAGGATGTAGTCGTAGCGCGCGTCGTTGTAGTTGCGCACGGCGCTGTACAGCTGACGCTGGGCGTCGAGCACGTCGACGATATTGCGGGTACCGACCTGATAGCCAATCTCGGTGGCTTCCAGCGCACTCTGGTTGGAGATGATCGACTGGCGCCGCGCCTGCACGGTCTCCACATCGGTGTTCACCGCACGGAACAGGTTGCGGGTATTCTGCACCACCTGACGACGCAGGCTCTCGCGCAGCTGCTCAGTCTGCCCCAGGCGCTGGTAGGCCTCGCGTACCTGCGAGCTGGTCAGGCCACCGCTGTAGATCGGAATGTTCAGTTGCAGACCGATGGAACGCTGTGAAACGTCGCCACTGAAGGGACGCCCAGTCGCCGCACTGTTGGTAAAGCCCAGGCTGTCGTTGTCGCCCTGCTGGTAACTGGCCACGGCATCCAGGGTCGGCGCATGGCCGGCCTTGCGCTGCCGCAGGTTCTCTTCGGCAGCCGTCACCGCATACAAACTGGCCTGCAGGTTGAGGTTCTGCGCCGCCGCCGTATCGACCCAGGACTTGGCATCGTTCGGCGTTGGCGCCAGCACTGGCAGGCTGTGCACGATCCCTTCGACCGCCACGTAATCGCGGTTGGTCAGGGTCACCAGCGCTTCGAAGGCATCATCTACCGCGCGCTCGGCGAGCAGGCGATTGGCACGGGCGGTATCGAAACCGGCCTGCGCTTCGAGCACGTCGGTCTTGTCGGACAGGCCGACATGGAAGCGCTCGTTGGCCTGATCCAGCTGACGCTTGAAGGCCGCCTCTTCGGCCCGGGTCGAGGCCAAGTTGTCCTGGGCGCGCAGCACGGCGAAGTAGGTTTCGGCGCTCTGCAGGATCAGGTTCTGCTCGGTGGCAGACAATTCCAGCGCAGCCTGCTCGCTGGTGGCCTCGGCCGCCTGCAGCTGGAACCAGCGATCAGCGCGGAACAGCGGCTGGCTGAGGTTGGCCTGATAGACCAGACCACTGCGCGAACTGGTGGCGCTGGGCGAATCGATTTCGGTGCGCGTATCGCCGTAGTTGGCGCCCGCGGACAGGTTGGGCAGCAGGCCGGCACGTGCTTGCGGCACCACTTCACGGCGAGCCTGATAATCGGCGCGAGCGGCAGCGATATCCGCGTTGTTCTTCGCCGCTTCCTGATACACGGTGACCAGGTCGGTCTTGCTGGACAGCGGGGCCTCTGCGGCCTGAACCAGAGCCACCGAAGCGGCGGCCACGGCGATTGCCAGGGAAAGTCTGCGCAACATGATGGATGTCGATCCTTGAGTAGGCGGTAATCGGCAAGGCTACGGCCCGCTGCAGGCAGGGGTCAAGCGCGCCATGGACGGCATCAGTCTAGCAGGCGGCAAGCTATGTTGCTCGTCGGCAACAATCCGCCATCAGCAGCGTGAGCAGTCGCTTTCCGACGCATGGGTCGATATTTATTGACCACCGAGTTGGTTTTCTCCTATCAGCTTGTTTAGACTGCCCAAGTTCTTGTCGGGGTGCCCCAAATGCGGGGCTGAGATTGGCAGCTGCCGGATCCCGTTGAACCTGATCAGGTTAAGGCCTGCGTAGGGAACAAGATGTCCTCGCCAGTGTACCGGCGAGTCCTCTCGGCACCGCCCACGGTGTATCTCGCGCCCTTCGTCCGCTCAGGTTCCAACTCCGACATCTATCCCGGAGAGAGCCTTGATGAGCACACAACAACAAAAGAACCTGAGCGAAAGCGCCCAGGTCGACCAGCAGTCGGTACAGCCCTTCCCCCGTTCGCAGAAAGTCTACGTACAAGGCTCGCGCCCGGACATCCGCGTGCCGATGCGCGAGATCAGCCTGGACGTGACGCCGACCGACTTTGGCGGTGAGATCAATGCGCCAGTCACCGTCTACGACACCTCCGGCCCCTACACCGACCCGAACGTCACCATCGACGTGCGCAAGGGCCTGGCCGACGTGCGCAGCGCCTGGATCGAGGATCGCGGCGATACCGAAAAGCTGCCGGGCCTGTCCTCGGAGTTCGGCCAGCGCCGCCTCAACGATGCCGAGCTGTCGGCGATGCGCTTCGCCCACGTGCGCAACCCGCGCCGGGCCAAGGCCGGGCACAACGTCAGCCAGATGCACTACGCCAAGAAAGGCATCATCACTCCGGAGATGGAATACGTCGCCATCCGCGAAAACATGAAGCTGGCCGAAGCGCGTGAAGCCGGCCTGCTCAATGAGCAGCACGCCGGCCACAGCTTCGGCGCCAGCATTCCGAAAGAAATCACTCCCGAGTTCGTGCGCAGCGAAGTCGCCCGTGGCCGCGCCATCATCCCGGCCAACATCAACCACGTCGAATTGGAGCCGATGATCATCGGCCGTAACTTCCTGGTGAAGATCAACGGCAATATCGGCAACTCGGCGCTGGGATCGAGCATCGAGGAAGAAGTGGCCAAGCTGACCTGGGGCATCCGTTGGGGCTCGGATACGGTGATGGACCTGTCCACCGGCAAGCACATCCACGAGACCCGCGAGTGGATCATCCGTAACAGCCCCGTGCCGATCGGCACCGTGCCGATCTACCAGGCCCTGGAAAAGGTCGGCGGCATCGCCGAGGACCTGACCTGGGAGCTGTTCCGTGACACCCTGATCGAGCAGGCCGAACAGGGTGTGGACTACTTCACCATCCACGCCGGTGTTCTGCTGCGCTACGTGCCGCTGACCGCCAAACGCGTCACCGGCATCGTTTCGCGCGGCGGCTCGATCATGGCCAAGTGGTGCCTGGCGCACCACAAGGAAAACTTCCTCTACACCCATTTCGACGACATCTGCGAAATCATGAAGGCCTACGACGTCAGCTTCTCGCTGGGCGACGGCCTGCGTCCGGGCTCGATTGCCGACGCCAACGACGAAGCGCAGTTCGGCGAACTGGAAACCCTCGGCGAGCTGACCAAGATCGCCTGGAAGCACGACGTGCAGTGCATGATCGAAGGCCCCGGCCACGTGCCGATGCAACTGATCAAGGAGAACATGGACAAACAGCTCGAATGCTGCGACGAAGCGCCGTTCTACACCCTCGGTCCGCTGACCACCGACATCGCCCCGGGTTATGACCACATCACCAGCGGCATCGGCGCGGCGATGATCGGCTGGTTCGGCTGCGCCATGCTCTGCTACGTCACACCCAAGGAGCACCTGGGCCTGCCGAACAAGGATGACGTGAAGACCGGCATCATCACCTACAAGATCGCCGCGCATGCCGCCGACCTGGCAAAAGGTCACCCGGGCGCACAGATCCGCGACAACGCACTGTCCAAGGCGCGCTTCGAGTTCCGCTGGGAAGATCAGTTCAACCTGGGGCTGGACCCGGACACTGCACGCGCTTACCACGATGAGACGCTGCCGAAGGATTCGGCCAAGGTGGCGCACTTCTGCTCCATGTGCGGGCCGAAGTTCTGCTCGATGAAGATCACCCAGGAAGTGCGCGAGTACGCCAAGGAGCAGCGCATCGACGCCGTCGATCTGGATGCCGAGCAGGGCATGCAGGCCAAGGCCGAGGAATTCAAGGCACAGGGCAGCCAGCTCTACCAACGCGTATAGCAGGCCGTCATGGAAGCTTGATCTGACAGCGCTATGCTCGCTAGTGTGACAGGTAACGGGCCGCAGTTTGGCCCGTTACGACCATCTGGAGTAAGCATGGACAAGAACGACATCGACATCATCGAGCGCGAGAACTGCTTTCGCGGTTTCTATCGCCTCGACCGGATCAAGCTGCGCCATCGCCAGTTCGCCGGCAACATGGGCCCGCAACTGACCCGCGAGCTGTTCGTGCGTCACGATGCCGTTTGCGTGCTGCCATACGATCCGCAGCGCGATGAAGTGGTGCTGATCGAGCAGTTTCGCGTCGGCGCCATGGACAAGAGCAGCAATCCCTGGCTGCTAGAACTGGTCGCCGGCCTGATCGACAAGGACGAAGAGCCCGAGGAGGTCGCGCGTCGCGAGGCCATCGAGGAAGCCGACCTGCCCCTGACGTCGCTGTGGCCGATCACCCAGTACTACCCCTCGCCCGGCGGCTCGGACGAGCGCGTGCATCTGTTCGTCGGTCGCTGTAGCAGTGAAGGTGCCGGCGGTGTGCATGGCCTGCCCGAGGAAGGCGAGGACATCCGTGTCCAGGTAATGCCGCTGGAAGATGCGCTGGCCGCCGTGCGCGACGGACGTATCGACAATGCTGCCAGCATCATCGCCCTGCAATGGCTGGCGCTGAATCGTGATGAAGTGCGGGGGATGTGGTCGTGAACCTGCTGCGCGAGCGCTATCGGGTCGACCTGGTCGAGCTGCAAGCGGCTTGCGAGGCCAACTACGCGCGCCTGATGCGTCTGCTGCCAGACATGCGCGAGCATACGCAAAGCCGTCGTGTAGCCCTGAGCCAGGGCGAGCACCTGCTCGGCATCCTGGCGCTAGAAGTGCTGGAAAGCTGCCCCTATACCACCACCCTGCGCGTGCGCCAGGAACACAGCCTGCCCTGGCTGCCGGTGCCACAGTTGGAGGTGCGGGTATATCACGATGCGCGCATGGCCGAAGTGGTCAGCGCCGAGAACGCGCGGCGCCTACACATACGCTACCCCTACCCCAACGCGGCGATGCATCAACCGGATGAAAAGAGTCAGCTCAACCTGTTCCTTGGCGAGTGGCTGAGCCATTGCCTGGCATGCGGGCACGAACCACAGCCGGTGATGTAGCTCCAGCAATCAAGCTTTGCACTGCCCGGCCGATATTACGGGGCTGTTCTGCTCGCATGGTTTTCGTTGCCAAGGGTTAGCGCAAGCCACGTCAAAAACGCTCTCGGCGTTTTTTCTGTGATCTGCGTCCGCTTCCCGGGTTTTCCCTTTGCCGCAGCAACCACCATAATTCACTCGATAATGCCTTAGGAGATGGTCTTGCCGAGCCTGCCCGCCCCATCCACTGAATCCTCGGTCCTGCTGGTGCAGTTGTCCGACAGCCATCTGTTCGCCGAAGCGGACGGCAAGCTGCTGGGCATGGATACCTGCGACAGCCTGCAACGGGTGATCGAGCGGGTGCAGCAGGAACAGCCGCAGATAGACCTGATCCTGGCCACGGGCGATCTTTCTCAGGACGGCAGCGTCGCGTCGTATCAGCGCTTTCGCCAACTCACCTCGGCCATTGCCGCCCCGGCTCGCTGGCTGGCGGGCAACCACGATGAAACCCCGCCGATGCAGGCCGCCTGCAAAGACAGTGAGTTGCTGGAACCGGTGATCGACCTCGGGGCTTGGCGCATTACCCTGCTCGACTCCTCGATCCCGGGCGCCGTGCCCGGTTTTCTTGCCGCCAGCCAACTCGAACTGCTCGAACGCGCCCTCAGCGAAGCACCGCAGCGCCATCACCTGATCTGCCTGCATCACCACCCGGTATCCATCGGCTGCAAGTGGATGGAGCCCATAGGCTTGCGTAACGCCGACGCGCTGTTCGCCATCCTTGACCGTTATCCGCAGGCGCGGGGCGTGCTCTGGGGGCATATCCACCAGGAGTTCGACCAGATACACGATAACCTGCGCCTGCTCGCCTCACCCTCGACCTGCGTACAGTTCGCACCGGGCAGCGAGGAGTTTCAGGTGGGCAATGATGCTCCCGGCTATCGCTGGCTGCGCCTGCATGCCGACGGCAAGCTGGACACCGGCGTATCGCGCGTCACCGGCATTGATTTCGAAGTGGACTACAGCGTCAAGGGTTACTGACATACCCCCAATCAGCTTGAAGCTTGCAGCTTGAGGCCCCGGACGAGTAGCCTCCCGCTCCATGACCGCATCCATCCTCTATATACACGGCCTGAACAGCTCGCCAGCCTCGCACAAGGCCAGCCAGTTGAGCCGCGCCATGGCCCATCTTGGCCTGGAAAATCAGTTGCGCGTACCGGCCCTGCACCATCATCCACGCCAGGCCATGACGCAGTTGCAGGCGCTGATCAGCGAACTCGGCGCGCCGCTGCTGGTGGGCAGCTCCCTGGGCGGCTATTACGCCACTTACCTGGCCGAACAGCACGGGCTCAAGGCGCTGCTGATCAACCCGGCCGTGCAGCCGCACCTGCGCTTCGACGGCTACCTGGGCCCGCAAAAGAACTACTACAGCGACGAGACCTGGGACCTGACCGAGGATCACGTCCACGCCCTGGCCGAATTCGAAGCCCCGGCACCGCATGACCCTGCGCGCTACCAGGTCTGGCTGCAGACCGGCGACGAGACCCTCGACTACCGCGACGCCGAGCGTTACTACCGCGCCTGCGCCCTGCGCATCCAGGCCGGTGGCGATCACGGTTTCCAAGGTTTTGCCGAACGCCTGCCGACCCTCTTCGCTTTTGCCGGTATTAACGCCACACTCTGGCGTGATACCGGCTTTTCCGCATTCAATTGACGAACAAGAGACCCTATGGCCCAGCAGAACGCCTATAACGCAGACGCCATCGAAGTCCTTTCCGGCCTCGACCCGGTGCGCAAGCGCCCGGGCATGTACACCGACACCACGCGCCCCAACCACCTGGCCCAGGAAGTCATCGACAACAGCGTCGACGAAGCCCTGGCCGGCCATGCCAAATCGATCCAGGTGATCCTCCACGAGGACAACTCCCTGGAAGTGCTCGACGACGGCCGTGGCATGCCGGTGGACATCCACCCTGAAGAAGGTGTGCCGGGTGTCGAGCTGATCCTCACCAAGCTGCACGCTGGCGGCAAGTTCAGCAACAAGAACTACCAGTTCTCTGGCGGCCTGCACGGCGTCGGTATCAGCGTGGTCAACGCCCTGTCGACGCGCGTGGTAGTCACCGTCAAGCGTGATGGCAACGAGTACCAGATGAGCTTCGCCGATGGCTTCAAGGCCAGCGACCTGGAAGTCATCGGTACGGTCGGCAAACGCAATACCGGCACCAGCGTGCATTTCTGGCCGGACGCCAAGTATTTCGACTCCTTCAAGTTCTCTGTCAGCCGCCTCAAGCATGTGCTCAAGGCCAAGGCCGTGCTGTGCCCGGGCCTGTCGGTGACCTTCGAGGACAAGGCCGCCGGCGAGAAAGTCGAGTGGCATTACGAGGACGGCCTGCGCTCCTATCTGGTCGATGCCGTCAGCGAGTTCGAGCGTCTGCCGGTAGAGCCCTTCGTCGGCAGCCTGGCTGGCAACAAGGAAGCCGTGGACTGGGCCCTGCTGTGGCTGCCTGAAGGCGGCGACGCAGTGCAGGAAAGCTACGTCAACCTGATCCCCACCGCGCAGGGCGGCACCCACGTCAACGGCCTGCGTCAGGGCCTGCTCGATGCCATGCGCGAGTTCTGCGAGTTCCGCAACCTGCTGCCGCGTGGCGTGAAACTCGCCCCGGAAGACGTCTGGGAACGCATTGCCTTCGTTCTCTCGATGAAGATGCAGGACGCGCAATTCTCCGGCCAGACCAAGGAGCGCCTGTCCTCGCGCGAAGCCGCCGCCTTTGTCTCCGGCGTGGTCAAGGATGCCTTCAGCCTGTGGCTCAATGCCCATCCTGAAACCGGCCTGGCGCTGGCCGAACTGGCCATCAGCAACGCTGGCCGTCGCCTCAAGGCCGGCAAGAAGGTCGAGCGCAAGAAGATCACTCAAGGCCCGGCGCTGCCCGGCAAGCTGGCCGATTGCGCGGGGCAGAACCCGCTGCGTTGCGAGCTGTTCCTGGTCGAGGGTGACTCGGCAGGCGGCAGCGCCAAGCAGGCACGCGACAAGGAGTTCCAGGCCATCATGCCGCTGCGCGGCAAGATCCTGAATACCTGGGAAGTGGACGGCAGCGAGGTGCTGGCCTCGCAGGAAGTACACGATATCGCCGTGGCCGTCGGTATCGATCCCGGCTCGAGCGACCTCTCCGGGCTGCGCTACGGCAAGATCTGCATCCTTGCCGACGCCGACTCCGACGGCCTGCACATCGCCACCCTGCTCTGCGCCCTGTTCGTACGTCACTTCCGCCCGCTGGTAGATGCCGGTCACGTCTACGTGGCCATGCCGCCGCTGTATCGCATCGACCTGGGCAAGGAGATCTTCTATGCCCTTGACGACGCCGAGCGCGACGGCATTCTCGACCGCCTGGTGGCCGAGAAACGTCGCGGCAAGCCACAGGTCACCCGCTTCAAGGGCCTCGGCGAGATGAACCCGCCGCAGTTGCGCGAAACCACCATGGACCCCAACACCCGGCGTCTGGTGCAACTGACCCTGGATGATTTCGAAGGCACCCGCGAAGTGATGGACATGCTGCTGGCGAAAAAACGCGCCGGTGATCGCAAGAGCTGGCTGGAAACCAAGGGCAACCTGGCCGAGGTACTGGCCTGATGCGTAATCACCTCCTTGCACTCGGTCTGTTGGCCGGCGTCGCGAACGCCGAGCCAGTAGTGCTGGAAGAGCTCAAGCTGGAGGCCGAATACCCGGTGACAGAAATGCCGGGCGGCAACCTGTCCGGCCTGGCCCTGTGCGGCGAAACGCTGTGGGCAGTTTCCGACCGTGACGACGACCGCCTCTATCAACTGCATAGAGAAGAAGGGCTGCTGCGCGCCGAAGCAGAAACCTTCGTTGCTCCCGAGCCCCCCGAGAGCGCCCTGCCCTGGGGCCTGCGCATGCGCAACTGGGTGGCCGGCCTGGTACGCGGTGGCGCACTGGATTTCGAGGGAATGTCCTGCGACGCACAAGGCAACCGTTACCTGGTCAGCGAAACCCGTGCCGCCGTACTGCAGGTCAGCAGCAACGGCAACGCGCAGTGGCTCAACCTGCCCAGCGGACTGGTGCGCCAGGCCCGCGCCAGCGGCATGCTGCTCCACTTCAACCAGGGCTTCGAAGGCATCGCCATCGACCCGGCAGGCGAGCGCTTGTGGCTGGCAGCGGAACAACGTCGTCGCGGCCTGACCGTGTTGCATCGGCGCGGCAGCAGCTGGCGCTGCACGGGCGGTTGCGTGCTGACCAGTGAAAGCGGTGATGAACCCTCCCCGGAAGCCCTCGGCGGCCACTTGGCCCCTCGCGACTTCTCCGGCCTGGCCTATTTCGGCGAGAAACTCTTCACCCTGGAACGCCAGGCTCATCGTATCTGCCGCCGCACGCTGAGCGATGGTATTGCGGATATCTGCTGGTCATTCGCCGCCGAAGCGCTGACCGAGCCGCGCCGCTATACGCCCAACTACGGCATGGCCGAAGCGCTGTGGATCGACAAGGACGGCGCCTGGATCGGCGTCGACAACGGCAGCCAGACCCGCGCCGATGGCGAAGAGCGTCCCATCGTCTGGCGTTTTGCCGCGCCCAAGGGCGGCTGGAGCCGGCGCCCGTGAGCGAACAGACGCCGGGCCGTCGTGCCGGACGAGTGATGTTGGTGCTCGCCTGGGGCGCCGGCCTGCTGCTGGCCACGCACTTCTTCGGTAACTGGGAAGATCGCCAGCGCAACCCCAACCAGACACCGCAGTCGGTGCATGGCGATGGTTTCGTCGAGGTGAGCCTGGCCAGCAGTCGTCAGGGTCACTACCTGGTCAATGGCCAGATCGATGGGCAGGACGTGACCTTCCTGCTCGACACCGGCGCCACCCAGGTGGCAATACCCAGCGCGGTGGCCGAGCGTCTTGGCCTGCAACGCGGCGCGCCGATCATCATCAGCACGGCCAACGGCCGTGCCACCGGGCATCGCACACGTCTGGACAGACTGCGCCTGGGCGATATCGAACTGCGTGACGTCGCCGCACTGATCGCCCCAGGCATGGACGGCGACGAAGTGCTGCTGGGCATGAGCGCCCTGAAACAACTCGAATTCAGTCAGAAGGGCGGCACCCTGGTGCTGCGCCAATCAACCTTGCAATGAGGCCCGCATGAGCGAATCCCTCGATTTGAGCCTGGAAGGCGTTGAACGCCGGTCACTCGCCGATTTCACCGAGCAGGCTTATCTCAACTACTCCATGTACGTGATCATGGATCGCGCCCTGCCGCACATCGGCGACGGTCTGAAGCCGGTGCAGCGGCGCATCGTCTACGCCATGAGCGAGTTGGGCCTGGACGCCGACTCCAAGCACAAGAAATCCGCGCGTACCGTCGGTGACGTGCTCGGTAAGTTCCACCCGCACGGCGACAGCGCCTGCTATGAAGCCATGGTGCTGATGGCGCAGCCGTTCAGCTATCGCTACACCCTGGTGGACGGTCAGGGCAACTGGGGTGCACCGGACGATCCCAAGTCCTTCGCCGCCATGCGCTACACCGAAGCGCGCCTGTCGCGCTATTCGGAAGTGCTGCTCTCGGAACTCGGCCAGGGCACCGTCGACTGGGTACCCAACTTCGACGGCACCATGAACGAGCCGGCGACGCTGCCGGCGCGCCTGCCCAATCTGCTGCTCAACGGCACCACCGGCATCGCCGTGGGCATGGCCACCGACGTGCCGCCGCACAACCTGCGCGAGGTAGCGGCCGCCTGCGTACGCCTGCTGGACGAGCCGGGCGCCACGGTCGAGCAGCTGTGCGAACACATTCAGGGGCCGGACTTCCCCACCGAAGCCGAAGTCATCACGCCCAAGGCCGATCTGCTGAAGATCTACGAGACCGGCCGCGGCTCGGTACGCATGCGCGCCGTCTATCGCATCGAGGACGGCGATATCGTCGTCACCGCCCTGCCGCACCAGGTGTCCGGGGCCAAGGTACTGGAGCAGATCGCCGCGCAGATGCAGGCCAAGAAGCTGCCGATGGTCGCCGACCTGCGTGACGAATCCGACCATGAGAACCCCACGCGCATCGTCATCATCCCGCGCTCCAACCGCGTCGATGCCGACGAACTGATGACCCACCTGTTCGCCACCACCGATCTGGAATCGAGCTACCGGGTCAACACCAACGTCATCGGCCTCGACGGCAAGCCGCAGGTCAAGGACCTGCGCACCCTGCTGACCGAGTGGCTGGTGTACCGCGTCGGCACCGTGCGCCGTCGCCTGCAGTTCCGCCTGGACAAGGTGGAAAAGCGCCTGCACCTGTTGGAAGGTTTGCTGATCGCCTTTCTCAACCTCGACGAGGTGATCCGCATCATCCGCACCGAGGACCAGCCCAAGCCGGTGCTGATGGAGCGCTTCGGCCTCACCGACGTGCAAGCCGACTACATCCTCGACACCCGCCTGCGCCAACTGGCGCGCCTGGAAGAGATGAAGATCCGCGGCGAGCAGGACGAACTGGCCAAGGAACGCGAGAAACTGCTGGCCCTGCTCGGCAGCGAAGCCAAGCTGAAGAAGCTGGTACGCAAGGAAATCATCGAGGACGCCGAGAAGTACGGCGATGACCGCCGCTCGCCGATCGTCGCCCGCGCCGAGGCCAAGGCCCTCTCGGAAACCGAGCTGATGCCGACCGAGCCGGTTACCGTGGTGCTCTCGGAAAAAGGCTGGGTGCGCTGCGCCAAGGGTCACGACATCGACGCCACCGGCCTGTCCTACAAGGCTGGCGACGGCTTCAAGGCCGCCGCGCCGGGGCGCTCGAACCAGTACGCGGTGTTTATCGACTCCACAGGCAGGAGCTATTCGCTCGCCGCCCACAGCCTGCCGTCGGCACGCGGCCAGGGCGAACCACTGACCGGTCGTCTGACGCCACCACCAGGGGCGACCTTCGAATGCGTGATGCTGCCGGAAGACAGCGCCCTGTACGTCATCGCCTCCGATGCTGGCTACGGTTTCGTGGTCAAGGGTGAGGATCTGCAGGCCAAGAACAAGGCGGGCAAGGCGCTGCTGACTCTACCCAACGGTGCCAAGGTGGTCGCACCCAAGCCAGTCAGCAACCTGGAAGACGACTGGTTGGCCGCGGTGACTACCGAAGGTCGCCTGCTGCTGTTCAAGGTCACCGATCTGCCGCAACTGGGTAAAGGCAAGGGCAACAAGATCATCGGCATTCCCGGCGAGCGCGTAGCCTCGCGTGAGGAGTATCTGACCGATCTGGCCGTACTGCCCAGCGGCGCCAGTTTGGTTTTGCAGGCCGGGAAGCGTACCCTGACACTCAAAGCCGACGACCTCGAGCATTACAAGGGCGAGCGCGGCCGCCGTGGTAACAAGCTGCCGCGAGGCTTCCAGCGCGTCGACCAGTTGCTGGTGGAATAGCGTCGGCAACACGCCCCGTTCGTCCGGGATATCCGCGCTACCAGCCAGCAGGCAAGGCTGGAGTCGTAGCGCGGTTTGACGGATGATACGCACCCCGGGTCATGCGCAAATGACCCCACAGCATGATATGGGATCGATATGCAGCTGCCCCAGAAGCGGCTGCCTGGAATTAATGATGACTGTAGTACGCCCTGTGGCGCTGCTTCTGACCACGCTGCTCGCATTGAGTGGTTGCAGTCTGCTGCAGCAGAAGCCGGTTCCTCTTTACCAACTCGATAGCGGCAGCGCCGTGACGCCGACCCAGGACAACGGTGTGACCGTACTGGTCGGCCCGATCAGCGTCGCCGATTACCTGCGCCAGCAAAATCTGCTGCAACGCCAGGCCGATGGCAGCCTGGTGGCCGCGCATGATGCCCGCTGGGCCAGCGGTCTGGCCAACGATATCGACCAGCAGATGCTGCGCCAGTTGGCCTGGCGCCTGGATAGCCAGCGCCTGGTTCTAGCCCCGGCGGCACCAGGCTTCAGTGCCGATGCTCAGGTCATGCTGACTATCACCCGCCTGGATTCCGGCCCGACTCAACCTGCCGTGCTGGAAGCTCAGTGGCGCTTGCTCGACCGCCGCGGACAACTGCGCGACAGCCGGCTGATTCGTTTGGAAGAAGCGCACGGTGGGCCCATGGCCGAACAGGTCAAGGCGCAGAGTGTCTTGCTGCAACGTCTGGCGGCTGAACTGGCTGTGGCCATTCAACCCATCGCTGCAGCCGAGCCTACCCCCGAGCCGCCGCGCAAGAAGCCTCCAGTGGCCAAAGCCAAACCGCAGGACCCAGCCGCTTCCGGGCCGAAGATTCCGGTGGCGGAACCGATCAAGATCGATACGGAAGTCTTCCGTTTCTAAGAGAAAGCCCGCAGATGCGGGCTTTTTCTTGTAGGGTGCACCACGTGCACCAAGCTCGCGGCGGATTGGATTACCTTGATTACTTGAGCTCGCTGGAACTCTTGCCCAGCAGGCGCCGGGCGACGATCAGCAACTGAATCTGCTGGGTGCCTTCGAAGATATCGAGAATCTTCGAATCGCGTGCCCACTTCTCCAGCAACTCATCCTCACCGTAGCCCAGCGCACCGGCCAGCTCCACGCACTTGAGCGTCACCTCGCTGGCCACACGTCCGGCCTTGGCCTTGGCAATCGAGGCCTCTTTCGAGTTGGGCAACTTGTTGTCAGCCATCCAGGCAGCCTTCAAGGTCAACAGACGCGCCGCCTCCCATTCCGCCTCCAGGCGATACAAGGTGGCCTCGGCGTGGCTGACGCTGAGCAGCGGCTTGGCGTAGTCGAAGCGACAACCGGCCTTGCTCAGCAGCTCACGGGTACGTTCCAGCGCTGCGCGCGCCACACCGACCGCCATGCCGGCGACCAGTGGTCGGGTGTTGTCAAAGGTTTCCATGACCCCGGCAAAGCCCTTCTGCACGTCGATTTCGGCGTTGCCCAGGAGGTTGGCCGCCGGTACCCGGCAGTCGCTGAAGCTGATCGAGGCGGTGTCCGATGCCTTGATGCCCAGCTTCTTCTCCAAGCGGGTGACCGTCATGCCCGGGGTGCCCTTCTCCACCACGAAGGACTTGATCGCCGCGCGCCCAAGGCTGCGGTCGAGGCTGGCCCAGACCACCACGGCATCGGCGCGCTCACCCGAGGTGACGTAGATCTTCTCGCCGTTGATCATGTAGTGATCGCCATCCTTCACCGCCGTGGTGCGGATCGCCGCCGAATCCGAGCCGCAGCCAGGCTCGGTAATGGCCATGGCCGCCCAGGTCTTGCCAAAGCGCGCCAGTTGCTCGTCATTGGCTACCGCCGCGATGGCCGCATTGCCCAGCCCCTGCCGCGGCATGGCCAGCAGCAGGCCGACATCGCCCCAGCACAACTCCATCACCCCGAGCAGTGCAGCCATGTTGCCGCCGTTCTTGATGCCCTCCTGTTGCTCACGAGCGGCGCCGCGCTTGCTCGCCGAACCGGCACCGACGGCATCGGGCGAGCCTTCGTTCATGCCGTCGAGCAACGCGGCGAGCAGGTCCAGCTCCTTCGGGTAGGCGTGCTCGGCCTTGTCGTACTTGCGCGAAATCGGCCGAAAGTAGTGCTTGGCCACTTGCCCGGCCTGGTACTGCAGGCCGCGGAATTTTTTCGGAGTTTCCAGATTCATGATTACCCGCCTGTTCAGAGATGAAGGCCGCCAGCCAGTACGGCAACGCTGCGCAGATCGCGATACCAGCGCTCGACCGGATGCTCCTGGGTAAAACCATGACCACCGAGCAGTTGCACCGCATCGGAGCCGATCTTCATCGCTTTCTCGGCGCAGAGCAGGCGCGCCAGATAGGCCTCGCGGCGAAATGGCAGGCCCGCCTCGGCGCGAGCGCAGGCGCGCCAGGTCAGCAGGCGCATGGCGTCGAGCTCGATGGCGATGTCGGCCACCATGAAGGCCACGCCCTGGCGATGGCTGATGGGCTCACCGAAAGCCTGGCGCTCGTTGCAGTAGGTCGTCACATAATCCAATGCAGCCTGCGCCGTGCCCACGGCAAGGGCGCAGAACGCCAATGCCGAGTAATTGAGAAAAGCCGGGAAGTCGAACCCCTCGCCGGCAAGTCGGCAATCGCTCGGCACCTTGACGCCTTTAAGCTGAATACGTGCCAGGCCACATGCCTTGAGCCCCATGCCTGGTTCGGCGCGACGACTGACTCCCTTGCTCGCCGCATCGACGACGAACAATGCCGGGCCATCACTGGCCTGGGCGCTGACGATCAGGCGACTGGCACCCAGACCGGCGATCACCAACGCCTTTTCGCCATCTAGCAGATAGTGTTTGCCGCGTTTGCGCGCCCGCGTGGCGGGCCGAGCCGGGTCGTTCAGCACACCAGGCTCGCTCACCGCCAGCGCGAAGGGTGGCGCCCCGTCTTCGCTGACGAATGCCGGCAACCAGGCGGCCTGCTGCGCCGAACTGCCCCAGCGACGAAGGCAATTGGCGGCAGACAGCGGCACCAGCAAGGCCGCGGCCAGGGAAAAGTCGCCTTGTGCCAGACTCTCGGCGATCAGCGCATTGCTCAACACCGTGCGCTCACTGGCCAGCCCACCTTGGGCCTCGCTGACGCCATAGTGCGCCAGGCCCAGCTCACGCGCCTGATCGATCAGCGCAGCCGGCACGCTCGCCTGGGCATCGGCCTCGTGCGCAGCAGGGCGCAGCACCTCCAGCGCGAAGCCCTGGAGCATGTCCACCAGCATCTGCTGTTCGTCGGATAGCGACAGATCGAACAGATCGTCAGGCGCAGACCGAGCATCTCGCGGCTTGCCGGCCGCGCGGCCGGCGGCGAAGCGGAAGCTGGCACGGCTGCCGCTGTAGACGAGTTTCTCGAAGGATTTGCGCACCTTGAGCCGATCCGGCCAGTCGGCCTGGGCCAGCTTGCTCAGCACGCTCAGGGCCTGGCCCTGTACATCGACGGTCATGGCATCTCACTCCACATGAGGGATGCCATCGATGATGAAGCCAGGGCGGGCAAGTGCCTATGACCAGTCAGCCAGGTACAGTTGGCAGACTGGTCAAGCGCCTGGGTACGGCGGGGCCGCGGGTGGGGCGCTGGCCCCGCGCCTATTCGCGGCTAAAGCCGCTCCTACCCTGGATCTTCTCGACGATGGCGGTGGTGGAGCTGTTCTCCACCAGACCGAGAACGCGCACTTCGCCGCCATAAGCCTGAACGATATCGGCGCCGACCACTTGGTCGATACCATAGTCGCCGCCCTTGACCAGCACATCCGGCTGCACCTGCTTGAGCAGGCGCTCAGGGGTGTCCTCGCCGAAGCTCACCACCCAGTCCACCGCACCGAGGCCGGCGAGCACCGCCATGCGACGATCGACGGCATTGATCGGCCGGCCCGGCCCCTTCAGGCGGCTGACCGAGGCGTCATCGTTGATCGCCACGATCAGACGGTCGCCCTGGGCACGCGCCTGTTCCAGATAGGTCACGTGACCAGCGTGGAGGATGTCGAAACAGCCGTTGGTGAAAACGATCTTCTCGCCATGGGCGCGGGCATCCTCGATGGCGATCAGCAGTTGGTCGAGGCTCAGCACGCCGCGCTCGGAGCCTTCCTCGCGCTGTACCGCTCGGCGCAACTCCGGCGCACTGATGGCGGCCGTACCAAGCTTGCCGACGACTATGCCTGCAGCCAGGTTGGCCAGGGCCACGGCCTGCGGCAGCTCCTCGCCGGCTGCGATGGACGCGGCCAGAGTGGAGATCACCGTATCACCGGCGCCGGTGACGTCGAACACCTCGCGGGCCCGGGCCGGCAGATGCAGCGGCGCATGTTCGGGGCGCAGCAGGGTCATGCCGTGCTCGCCACGGGTGACCAGCAACGCACCCAGCTCCAGTTCACGCATCAGCCTGGCGCCCTTGCTGACCAGCTCGGCCTCATCGGCACAGCCACCGACGATGGTTTCGAACTCGTGCAGATTCGGCGTGATCAGGCTGGCGCCACGGTAGATGGAGAAGTCCTTGCCCTTGGGGTCGGCCAGCACCGGGATGCCCTTCTTGCGCGCGGCCTGGATCAGCGCCTGATGATTCTGCAGCGCGCCCTTGCCGTAGTCCGAGAGCACCAGCACCTTGACCCCGGCGAGCAGCCCCTCGACCTCGCGCGCCATGGCCGCAGCATCGGTATTGAAGGGTTCCTCGAAATCCATGCGCAGCAATTGCTGGTGCCGGCTCATGACGCGCAGCTTGACGATGGTCGGCTGATCCTCGATGCGCTGGAAATGCGCCTGCACCCCGGCGCCACGCAGGCTATCGGTGAGACTGTCGGCGGCCTCGTCCTCGCCTGTAACCCCGACCAACAGCGCCGGCGCACCGAGCGCGGCGATGTTCAGCGCCACGTTGGCAGCCCCGCCGGGGCGATCCTCGATCTGGTCGACACGCACCACGGGCACCGGGGCTTCCGGGGAAATCCGCGAGGTGCCGCCATGCCAGTAGCGGTCAAGCATGACGTCGCCCACCACGAGGACGGGGGCTTGGTCGTAACGGGGCATGGATAATTTCATGCGGAAACTCCGGGATTGCAAAATCGCCGCGGAGAATAACACATCGGCCATCGTGCACCGCCGCGAGCTGTTCAGCATGCGTCAGTGGTCGAAGGGGCGAACCCAGAACAGCTCGTGCCGACGTACAGCCTTGCGGAAGAACTCGTCTTCACCTGCCTGTGGCCAGCGGCGTGCAGCCAGACACCACTGAATGAAACGACGCAGACGCTTCTTGAAGGCCAGCGGGGTTTGCAGGTCATGCTGCATTGCCAGTGCCTGGCCCTTGTCGACCAGCACATGATCCTCTAGCAGCAGGCACCAGAGCTTGTCGGCCGGCAAAGGCTCGATGCACGGCGGTAGAGCGATACCGTTGCCCGCGGGCCCCATAGGCCAACGATCGTTGTCGGCCAGGTGGTTGGCATAGAGCAACTGCACATCCGGCTGCCAGCCACTTTGCTCGATAGCCTGGCGCAACGCACGCCCTGCCTGGATGTGGTCGGGATGAGGGTCGAGCTCAGGATGCGGGAGTACCACGACTTCGGGTTTGAAATGTTCCAGCAAAGCGGCAAGATCGGCCGTGAGGTTATGCCAGGTGGGAGCGCCATCCACATCGCCGGGCAACTTCATCGCATTGAAGCGGCGCACGCTTCGGATATCGGAATCGCCGGATTCACGTGAGGCGAAGGGCATCGACGGCTCAGCCTCCATATGCCGCAGCTGCATGCAGTAGTAGCCCAGCTGGACGCAACGACTGGGCTCGACACCGCCCCACAGCGGCACCGTCTGGCTGCTCCAACTACGCAGCCGTCCCTTGAGACGGGCCGCAGCAGCATCGCTGAGACCGAGGCGACGGTAGAAGTCGGCCTCAATCTCCCCCTGGGTCAAGGTGACGATGGACACCTCGCTGGTGCGGCTGTAAAGACCAAATGCCGCGAGTTCGGCATCATCGGCATGAGGCGCGAGCACCATCACCCGCCGCCGCGAATAATCGGGATTGTTGAAACAATACAGGGTCGCCTCACGACCTAACCGGCAGAAACGCCCACGCAGCCGCAACTGCCCGCTGCGCAGCGACGACAGGCAGCCTGACAGATTGAGAAAGCGCACACCATTGACGCCCCGCTCGAAATCCTGTCGATCCTGCGCTTCGCCCTCGCCGATGAGCACATGAGGATCGAGGTAGCGGCCAAGCCAATCGCTGCGAACGTGCACCGCCAGCACCAGGGTGTCGGCATCGTCGGGCAATACAGCACCATTCGGGGATACTTGCCCCTTGCGGTCGAGCAGAACCGGCAAGCTCAGGGTTTCTGACGGAAAGGCATGGCGATAGTCATCGCGGGGGGAGTAGAAAAGATGATCGGAAAACCAGGCCTCGTGGGCGATCCAGGCTAACAGCAGTACCACCGGGGCGGTGCCCCATGACCCGAACCAGTCCAGGGCTACCAGAATCGGCAACGCCACGACCATAAGGATGCGCTTGTTACGCCGATGCCGACGTACCAATTGCTGCTTGCGTGCTTCCATTCATTTACACCTGAAAAACGGGATGGCGATTACACCAACGATCCTTGTATTCCACATCGGCCCGGCCGAATGAGTAGCGCAGCGGTTTTCCTCTCGCGTGTGCGTCCTCCCATGCGTTCTGCGTATTGATGAAGCTGAGCACGCTGCCGGGACTGAAATCACGGGAGGCTGGATCGACGCCGCCGTTGATGTATTCGATGCTGATCCAGTCTGGCGATTCGACCCTGTACAGTACCTGAACGGCTATGGGCTTTCCGTCCAGTTGCAGATAACTGCCCCAGAGAAAGTCCTTCAGCGCCTCGAACACTTCGCCCAGGTGCTGCTTGCCAGGGACATCGAAGCCCCACCTTTTTTCGAACAGTTCCGTGTAGATGGCGGCCAGGGCATCGGGGGACAGGCCTGAAACCGGCAGGATTTCACCACCCGCCTCTTCCAGCATTCGCAACTCGCGCCGCTGGTTGTAGCGGAACTTCTTGCCGTATTCCTCCGGCTGGCGCGCCAGGGCCAACTCTTCCCGCTGTTTGCGCAGTGTCGATATCCCACCTTCATGGAGGGCGGCCACATAACGCATGCGTTGCCGAACCGGAGCCATCGCACCTGCCTTGATCGGCAATATAACCTCGGCATTGCCCAGATCGAACAGATCCCGTCGGCCCTGACGCTTGAGCACATCGCGTGACAACGCCAGGTGGCTGCCCCATACCGGAACCGCGGCCTGCAACTCTTCCTGCAGCGGCCAGCCCAGATAACGCACAGGGATACCCGCCAGCGCTGAAAGCCGCGATACCACCTCCGGATGAGTCATCACACTGCCACCCAAACGTGCCCAAGTCTGTGCATAAAGGTCAGCGCTGATTGGGCGCCAGCCACGCTCGCGCCAGCGTTGTAAGGGGTTGAACATCAAGCATTCGGCTCAAACGAAAAGGTCGCAAAGCTTAACACGTGGTCGCTGCCTCTCACCCCAACGATGCTTTAACATAGACGCTTTCCATCAATGCTTAGGATTTCGGGTGCACCTTCATTCCCAGCCTCGCGCCATTCGCCTGCGAGTTCACGATTTCATTACCAGCCGCTGGCTTGTGGGGGGATATCTGGTTTTGCTGACAGGCTTGTTCTGGGTACCCGACGGCAGTCTGTACACGAAACTCTATTACGCGCTCAGCGCGGCCCCCGCCCTGCTGGCAATCCTGCTTGCACCCGCTCAGATGAAGGCCATCCTGCGCGATCCGGTGATCCTCGGCTTTCTGGCGTTTAGCGCGTGGCTGCTGATCAGCATGAGCTGGAGCCGCACTGATGATGGCATAGGCAGCCTAGCCAAGCGCCCACTCTATGTGTTCATGCTGTTCATAGGCTGTGCACTAATCGCTCTTAAAAGCGAGGACCTGCTGCTGAAAACGCTGCGCCTCAGCGCTGCAATCGGCGCATTGGCCGCCCTAATCAATGTCGCCTGGTTCCTGCACAGCGCAACGCCGAGTGCGCGGTTGATCGGAACCGGCGCCCTGCGCAACCCCTTGCTAACCTCTCACGTTCTCGGCTTCCTGTGCACCTATTGGATCGCGATGTGGCTGTCGCGCAACGAGCGTCACGACTGGCTGCCGCTAGCAATGGCGATGCCTCTGCTGGCTGCACTGCTCGCCACGGGCTCACGCACGCCGCTGATGGGGTTGATACTGACCAGCATCTGGATGCTGTTAATGAGTGGCAAACGGGCCGTGTATCTGGTTGCTGCACTGCCGCTCGTCGCAGGCGCAGCCTACCTGGTCGCGCCAGAAATTATTCTGCAGCGTGGTACCTCCTTTCGCCCCGAGTTGTGGAGCGATGCCTGGCGCCAGGCTAGCCAGCACCTCTGGGTTGGCGCCGGCTACAACAGTAAGTTCGAGTTTGATATACCGGGCATGCGTCATCTTCTCCACGATCCGCACAATGTGGAGCTCGCAGTTCTTCTCGAGTTAGGCCTGATCGGACTCGGTTTGTGGACCATCATGTACGGATTCGCGCTGGTGCGCTGCCTGCAGCTGCGCGCGCTGCCACAATTCCAGATCGCTTCGGCACTACTGGTCTATGGCTTATGCGCTGGCCTGACCGAAGGCGGCAATTATCTGTCACGCCCCAATGAAAGCTGGTTTCTGATCTGGATTCCATTGGCATTGTTGGGCGCCCTTTCCATCCGACACCGACAGACCCAGGCATGAGACGAATCAACGCGGCGCAGTTGAGCGCACTTCTGGACGGCGCCAAAACCATCGAAGAGGATGGCCTGGGCGTCAAGGTAGCGCGTCTGCAGGGCGGCGACTTCCTGAAGCTCTATCGGCGCAAGAGGCTACTGTCTTCGGACCTCTGGAACTTGCCGGCACAGCGCTTTGCGGACAATGCGCAAGGTCTGCTACGCCTCGGCATCACCGCACCGAACGTTCTTGATGTTCTGATGATCAGCCAATGCCGCTTGAGCGCTGTGCGTTACCAGCCCCTGCCAGGTGACACCTTGCGTGACCAGCTACGCCAGCAGGATGCTGCAGCGCGCACAGAGCTGGTGGCGAAATTCGGCACCTTTCTAGGTGAACTTCACCAGCATGGCGTCTACTTTCGCTCCCTGCATCTGGGCAACGTGCTGCACCTGCCGGACGGCACCTTCGGCTTGATCGACCTCTCGGACATGAAGCTGGAGGGAGGCCCGCTCGCATCATGGAAACGGCGCCGCAACCTGCAGCATATCCTGCGCTACGCGGAAGATATCGACTGGTTGACGCAACAACACCTTGATAGCTGGCTAGCTGGCTACGCGTGCAGTACCGGAAAGCGCGAGGCCGAACGCTTCGCACGCGATATCAAAAAGTGGCTCAAGAACAGATGACCCTGCCATAACCGCATAATGATGTCGCGGCAGCGGTGCCGCTCTCATCTGGGGCCACCCGCTCAGCGCTTGAGCCAGTAGCGCCAGAGCCCCTTGAGTGTCTTCAGATTGCGCGATCGCCAGGGAATCTGCGCCAGTAACTCGCCAGCCAGCACGTGATCCTCATTGGCCACCTTGGTGAACATGGCATTGAGATAACGCAGGCGCGTTGTTTCGTAGCCAGGGTGGTCACTGAAGCGCTGATAGATAGCCAGCTCGGTCTCGATCATCAGACGTCGGTTCTTGTAAGTGTTGCTTCCGTGCACGCGATACAGGGCAAGCGGCTCCTCGAGTATGTCGATGAAATAGCCGGCCCGCGCGATACGCAGCTCCACGAAATAGTCCTCGATGCGGATGCTAGGATCGAAGCCGCCCACCTCCTCCAGCGCCTCGCGGCGAAACAGCAAGGTCGGTGCCGGCGGTCCCGGCTTGCGGTCCATGAACAAGTCATCGAAATCGAGCCGCCGAGCCGGGCGATGGCGCTGTTTCTTGTCGGGCAATGGCTTGCCATCCCCGTCGATAAGCACGATGCCGCCCGCACAGATGCCCGTTTCTGGATGCTGTTCCATGAACGGGACCTGCAGTGAAAATCGCTCGGGCAACATCACGTCATCGGAGCCCAATGGTGCGACGTAACGGCCCTTGCTTCGGCCGATCATCTCGTTGAGCGTTGTGCACAATCCTTTATTCGCCTGCGCCACGAAATCGAAGCCGAGCTCCGCCTGCAGTCGCCGGATCACTTCGACGCTGCCGTCGCGCGAGCCATCATCGACTACCAGCAGCTCGATGTTGGGGTAGCTCTGCGCATAGACGCTGCGAATGCTGGCCTCAATGAAGTCTGCATGGTTGTAGGAGGAGATAAGTACCGACACCAAGGGAGGTAGGTTGTCACTTTCGGTCATCAAGACGATCCTTTCAGCAGCTGATCGCCTTCGAGCAGCTCACGGTATTTACGACGGAAATCCTCGATGTCGTGTTCGCGCCTGAGGTATCGGTAGGCTCGCTCCCCCTGCTCGATCCGCGCGGATTCGCTATCGGCCAGACTGGCACGCAGCTGCTCGGTCAGCGAGGCGACATCGCCTGGGGTGAACAGCCGTCCGCCAGCCCCCTGTAACAACGGCCGCATCGCAGGAATATCCGAGCCCATCACCGGCAAGCGACCACACATACCCTCCAGCAGCGCAAGCCCAAGCCCTTCCTGCAGCGAAGGCATAGCGAAGATATCAAAAGCCCTTACATAGCGCATGGCGTCGGGCTGTGTACCGCATAGGTGCACACGCCCCTGCAGACCGGACTCGGCGACCAGCGCCTCAAGATTACCCTGCTCGCGCCCACCGCCGATGATGACCAGCTGTGCGCAGGGGAACTCCTGGCTGAGGGCCGCGAACGCGCGAATCAGATGAGTGTGCCCCTTGATCGGCACCAGGCGCCCAATGGCACCTACGATCACCGGTTCCAGCGGCAAACCCAGTGCCTGACGCGCCTCGTCTCGCGACAGCTGCAGTGACTCGGCAAGATCGATGTCCAGCGCGTTGGTGATCGCCACCGTGTTCGCTTTCGTGAAGCCACAGCGCAGCGACACCAAATAATCGACCACCGCCGGTGACACGCCGACAAAGCGCCAGCACTCATCGATCAGGCGCCTGGCCTGCCAGCGCCGATAGAACCGGTCGTATTCGCCAAAACCGTGGGACACGCCGATGCAACGGGCGATACGCAGCTTTTTGTTAAGGTGCATGAACAGGTTGACGGCCTTGAAGCGGTGCAGCAATACCACATCGAAACCTTCCTCCCGACAGAATGCCAGCAGGCGCGCTCGTACCTTGCGGCGCAAACCGCTCATGTCCTTCTCGCTAAACTCGAAAAAAACTTGCCGGCGACCAGCTGGGCTAACCGCACTGTCAGCAGGCCGGCCTTCAAGGTATGCATTGACCACCTGGAAGCGTTCCGCAGGCAGCCCCTGCAAAATTTGTTCGCCCAGATCGGAGTTGGTGTCCGCTGCGTTGTAACGAGTCTGCAACTGCAGGACCTTCAGCATCCTAGCCATCCAGACGGCCCATCCACAGACGAATCGCCTTACGAAGATAGGAAAGCTTGAGCAGCACTCGCCAGTCGCTCGCCACCGCCTGGCGATAGAATCGCTTGGCGGCTACCGGATCCCCCGCCAGACAGGCACTACGGAATAGCGACAGACAACGCTGCTGATAAAAGGCTGCACGCAGCGGCTGCAACTCTTCAGGCAACCTCCTGAATACCTCGTCGACCAGCTCGACGCCGCCGGCCAGGCTGGAACTGAAATCATGACGCAGGCTATCGCTGTGCTTGTGAATCAATGCCAAGGGCTCTGGCAGCAGCGTAACCGGAAAGGCCGCAAGCGTTTGTGCAAATACCGGAATGTCCTCAGCGTTGCGAAAGCGCTCTGGATAGTTGCCGGCCCGGAAAATAGAGCGATGCATCACACAAGCGCCGTTGGAGATGCTCAAGGTTTTGTCGAGCAGGTAGCTTTTGACTCGCTGGATAGGCGTCTGCGGCAGCTTTTCAGGCGAATGCTGGCGACGACGCCCGCTCTGATCGACCGACCAATGCCCACCGATGACCATGCGCGTCTGACCGTTGGATGCAAGATGTGCGCGAATCAGGGCCAGGCTGTCTGGCGCCATTTCGTCATCCGCATCAAGAAAGATCAGCCAGTCATGGCGAGCCCTCTCGATACCCAGATTACGCACCGAGGCCAATCCGCCATTGTCCTTGCGCAACGCAATGAATCTCGCGGGGAACTCGGCTTTCAATGCTTCGATGACTTGCGGCGTGTGATCCCTGGAGCCGTCATCGATGATCAGCAACTCATCGTCATTACTCAGCTGCGGCACTACCGAGCGAACGGTGCGTCCCAGGGTCTTGGCATAATTGTAGGCCGGAATGACGATCGTGATCGCGGTAGAACCACTCATTATTGGTCCCCTCCGACCCTTCGACTCAACATGTGGAACCCCCTGGCCACCCGATTGACACTCATGAACATCGCCCATCGATCACGCATGAAGCTCAGCGAGAAGATTGGGCGCACGACCTGACCAATCCCCCACCCCGGGCGCCAGCAAAACCCATCACGTCGCTTGCGGTAAAGAGTCAGAACCGGCACCCCTAGCGCCGAGGCAAGATGGCCGACCCCCGAATCGTTGCCGATCACATAACCGGACTCGTACAGGTAGGCGGCCAGAGCTTTCGCATCTGGAAATTCGGGAACCTCGAACTCGGCTGCAAACACGTCGAGGTGATCGCAGCGCTCCTTGGGAGACAGCACGAACTGAGGCTGGTAACCCGCCGAACGCAAGCGCCTGGCCAAAGCGAGGTATTTATGTGCGGGCCAGTTTTTCTTCACGTTGTATGAAAGCGGGTGCAACATCACACGCCGTGCATAGCGGCGATACTGGAGCGTGGGGGGCATCTGCAGGCCGATATCGCTATTGGCATCATTCAGCCCCAGGCGTATGCGACAGAAGGCGACAGCCTGCTCGACCATGCTGACGCTATCGTCCGGCAGGCAACGCAGCGGCCCGGCGGCTGCAGCCAGAGGGGCGAGAAGGCGCGCTTTTTCCGTCGGCAGTCGCCCCAGGGTATCGACCGCCGGATCCTGCACGAATCGTGAGTCGACTTTCAGCGTGCCGACGAAGACATAACGTCTGGCCAGCTCATCGGCCGCCTCACCGTAGCGGGTCAGCATGCTGCCCATATCGGATATCACCAGATCGAAATCATCAAGCACCGAGAACGTGTCCGCAGGCAACGGCAGCGGCCGGGTCTCAAACAACGGCAGCCAGTCGTTGAGCGCGCCGAAGTGATTGCTCAGCACCGTCACCCGGTAGCCAGCGCGCGCCAGATTGGCGGCCAGCACCAGATAGATGCATCCGTCCCCCAGGCCCATGGAAGGCACCAATGCGATACGACAATCGGCCGACACCACCGATAGATGGGTATCAGCGTGCGTTAGAACCTCGGCCATCAAAACTCCCGCATAATCCAATATCGTCCGTGATCAAGTGCTGCAAACCTTTACTGGACACATCCGCTCATTCGGAGCGCCATGTCGATGGCGCTTCGACGCTTTTTCCTATCAGGATTCGGGCTGCTCTTGCGACTCGTCCTTTTCCTCTAGGCCCATGGCATGAAGTCGGGCGTAGTAACCGTTCTGCGCGAGCAGCGACTCGTGGGTGCCGCGCTCGACGATGCGCCCCTGATCCATGACCAGGATCAGGTCGGCCTTTTCGATGGTCGACAACCGATGCGCGATGACCAGTGTGGTACGACCTTCCATGACCTTGTCCAGCGCGGCCTGAATATAACGCTCGGACTCCGTGTCCAGCGCCGAGGTCGCCTCATCGAGAATCAGCACGGGCGCGCTCTTGAGCAAGGCCCGGGCGATCGCCAGACGCTGACGCTGCCCGCCCGACAGCATGACGCCATCCTCCCCCACCTTGGTGTCGAACCCCTGCGGAAGCAGATCGATGAATTCGCGGGCATAGGCAGCCTCGGCGGCCTGCTCCACCGCCTCGCGCGGCAAATTGCGCAGATCACCATAGGCGATATTGTTGACGACGGTGTCGTTGAACAGGGAAACCTGTTGCGTGACCAAAGCGATGTGCTTTCTGAGGTTCTCGATGCGGTAGTCTTCTATAGGCGTGCCATCGAGCAGAATTTGCCCTTGATCATGCTGATAGAAGCGCGGAATCAGATTGGCCAGCGTAGACTTGCCGCTACCTGAGCGACCGACCAGCGCCACCATCTGCCCCGGCTCGACGCTAAAGCTGATGTCTTGCAGGACGGTTTTCTCAGTGTCCGGGTAGACGAAGCTCAGATGTTTGACTTCGAGAGCTCCGCTGACCCGTTCTTTCTCGACTGTACCCCGATCCGGTTCGGGCGCCTCGTCCAATTGCTCAAAGATACTTTCGGCGCCGGCAAGCCCTTTCTGAATGGTCGAGCTGACCTCCGAGAGCTGGCGAATCGGCTTGGGCAAAAGTCCCGCAGCAGTAATGTAAGCAACCAGATCACCCACACTGGCATCGCCGCGCAGGAACAGCACCAGGAACATCAGAAATGCCATGGCGGCGTAGTTCACCAGTTGCAGGCTAGGCGTATAGATCGCACTGGTACGCGTCATACGCAGTTGCTTGCGCGTACTGTCCTCGCTCGCGTCATAAAAGCGCTCACGTTCGTAGCGCTCGCCACCGAAACTGCGCACCACACGGTAATTCTGGATGGTTTCGGAGGAGACATGGGTCAACTCGCCCATAGCGCTCTGGATCTTGCGGCTCTGGCTGCGGAATTTCTTGCTCGCACTCTTAACCATCAGTGCAATGAGTGGCAGGATCGCCACCATCACCATGGTCAGTTTCCAGTTCATCCACAGCAGGTAGCCGAACAGGAAAACCACCGTCAGGCCTTCGCGCACCATGACCTTCAGGGCGTCCGTCGCCGCGCCGGTAACTGAACCGACGTTGTAAGTGATGCGCGAAATCAGGTAGCCGGTGGAGTGATTGTCAAAGTAACGGTTGGGCAGCGTCAGCAGGTTGTTGAACAGCGCGATGCGCAGATCCTGCACCAAGCCCAGCGACACCCGGGCAAGGTAATAACCACCGAGAAAGGAGCCGATACCCTGCCAGAATGTGATCAGCAACAATGCCAGCGGCACACCATAGAGCAATTGCATACTGCCGAGCAGCGGCAGCTCGACCATGCCGGCCTCGGGGCTGGCGAGCCCGTCGACGAAGTACTTGAGTAGCCCGGCGAGCATCGGCTGAGTCGAGGCGAAGATGATGTAACCGATCATGCTGACGCCGAACATCACCCAGTAGCGCCTCATGTAGCTCAACAGCCGCATGTACAACTTGAAGCTGGAGATCGGGGAGGCTTTGGTGCTTGAATCAGGCATGAGATGCTGGCTCTGGGGTGAAGCCGGCGATTGTACCACCAGGGAACACGCAACCAAATGCGCCTGAAAGCCGGTGTATTGCGACCCGCTCCCTGCGCTCAGAGCAAGCCTTGCAACTCTTGGGGTGGCCGCCAGCGCGTAGGCTTGCGAACCACACTCAGCCCTTGTAGCTCAGCCAGCACAGCCTGCGCATCGAATACCGGCGAATCGGTCGCTGAGCAATAGCTTGCGGCAAGCGTTTCGAGCATCTCGTCACTCAACCCCAGGTCACGCAGGCGCAACATGATTTTCTTGAAGTCATCCACGGCAGCTTCCTGACTGAAACCAGCCGCACGCTCGAAATCCAGCAGATAAGCCTGATCGGCCACGAGAAAGTTGTAAGGATTACAGTCGCCGTGGACGACCCCATGACCGTGCAGTTGGCCGAGCAAGCTCAGCGCCTGCTGAGCACCTCGCTGCAACGCCTCCCCCGCCAGAGTGGCCAGCGGCACCCCCGGCAGGAAACGGGTGAACAGCAGGCTTTCGTGAAAACCCGGGTGACGCGACTCTGTGTACAGCAAAGGCTCAGGCGCCGCGAAACCGAGCGTTCTCAGCTTGGCGAGCACCATCGCCTCGGTTCTCAGCGGAGAGTGATAGGGGCGGCGTAGAATCCGCTTCCACCAAGGTTTCATGGATCGTCTATAGCGCTTGACGAACAAGGACTCATTTCCCAGGCCAATCCTGGCGACCGCCCGTCCAGGTGCGAAGTCGACCAGATCGACGAGAGGTGCCATTAGCCTCTTGATCTGTTTGCGCCCCATATGCTCATTTTGGAAGACTAGGGTTTTTCCCACCTCAAGCCTCCAAGTGAGTATCAGGTGCTTGCGGTGCAGCCTGCCGCTGCCCGATGGACCCATTCATGTATAGCCTCTACGCCCAAACGAAAGAAAAGCTCAGGTTCGCCACCTATCGGGGCTACAACCTCTGCAACCCTACGGCAGCAGTGCTGGCGCACTTGCTGTTTGACAAGCGCTCACCCCGCAAAAAGATCCGCAGCGCGATCAAGCTGATACGCCTGACCCCGCGCTACAGCCAACATCAGCAGTTAAAAGGTGACGCGTACATCTGGCATTGTGATCGCGACGACCAGACCAAACTCGCCCTGAACATCGGCAAACGACTCAGCGAACAGCGCCGCCGGACCATCAGCTACATGCCCGCCATCAAGGAAGACAGCGTCAAGGCACTGGACTGGCGCGCCATGTACGCAGCCTGGAGGATAACACGGCGCTGTTCACTGCCTCTGCGGCTGAGGCTCTATGTATTCAGCGCACTGTGCCACACCATCAAGCACTTCAGAGCCATCGACAGACTGCAGATTACCCAGCAGCTAACCTCACTGGTCAGCTACAACAGCGCCAATATTCCCGAATGTTTTCTGGTTGCCGCCTGCCGGCAAAAGGGCCTGCCGACCTATTCGCTGCAACACGGCCTGTATCATCGTTACCGTGGCGAGCAGCCAATCGACATCATCAACTACGAAAACGTCACTGCCGGCACCTTGCTGGTCTGGAGCGAGTTCAGTCGCGCCGAGATTGTAGCGTTTCACCGCGATATCGGTCGCATGCCCGACTATCATATTCAGGTCGCAGGCTATATCGCACCGCCGGAGTCTCACCGCACTCCCCTTCCATCGGCACAGAGAGGAAAGCACATTCTCTGCGTGCTACCGGGCAAGCGTTATGTAGCTGACAGCATCGAATTGCTTGAGCTGTTGATGAAGCTGGCCTCTCAGTGTCGACTGACGGTGCGCCTGCATCCATTACTCGCTGATGACGCTGCATTGATGGCTGCGCTTCCATCGAACGCCTCCCTTGATGACAGCCCGACCCTAGCGCAAGCGCTGGCTGAAGAGCGCTACGACCTGGCCATCGGCTTCAACACCACGAGCCTGTTCGAAGCGATGCTGTTCGACGTGCCTTGCGCGCTGTACCGAGCGAACAGCCTGAACTTGATAGCCGACGGCGTGCCCGTTTTTTCAAATGCCGAGGAACTGGCGCAGCTCGCCGACGCCCCTATCGACACGCGCCAGCTTGCCGACTACCTGCTGGGCGCATCCTTCTTTCGCTACGCCGACATCATCAACGCAGCAGAAACCTGAGGGCCACGCGCCACTGGGCGGGGTAACGCAGTATCGCCACAGCCTGGAGCCAGCGAATGCGCAAAGGCAGTGGCAGATGCGCTCTTCTCAGTAGACGCAGCCAATAGCGCACCGCCATTTCCTCCTTACGGCGTGTCCGGGCTGCAGTGGCAGGCGTGGAGCAAGAGAACGGCAGCGACACCGGTGCCGAGCCGGCATAGGCGAGCGCCTGCCTGGCCCAGTCCTCCCGAAAGCTGCCCATTGAGAAGTGCAGAAGCTCAATGTCGAAAACCACGGCAACCTTGCGCTTCTGAGCGACACGCAAGCTGAAGTCGACATCATAAAAATGAAAGCCCGTCAGCCGCTCATCGAAGCGCGTTTGAGCCCATACCGAACGGCGCACAAACAGCCAGACGCCATCCAGCGCAACAACAGGCACGCATGGGCTCGTGCCGCTGTCGCCGGGCCTGGCGAAAGCAGCATCGCTGCACTCTCTTGTCGCCCCGTGCCAAACATTGATGCACAGATCGTCCTCATCACCGCTGTGCCAGCCAGACGGCGTAGCCGCCTTGTAGCGGCTTCCCGCCAAACCGATAAGGGCAAGCTCTGCATCGCCTGAGAAATGAGCGAGCGCACGCGCCCCCCAATTCGGGCTCAGGAACTCGACATCCTCATGCACGAAACACACGAACGGGTGGCTCGCCCTGGACGCGCCCTCGTTGTAAACCGCGCAGATACCTCGTCCCTCGATGCTGTTGTCTATGGCAATCAGCTCGTGTTCGACTCCGATCGTGGCCTCGATATTGCGAGCCACTGCCTGCAACCGTGCGGGTTGAGCGCTGCAGATCACAACGGAAATCACGCGACACGTCCCGAAAAGCCACTGTTCATTTAACTTTCTTTAGTCCCAGATAATAGAGTGGAAACTTGAGGTACAGCTTGAGCTTCTTGCGCAACAGGTAGCCTCGACTGCGGCCGAGCCACTTTTCCTCGAAGACGTACTTGGCTCGCTTGGTCATCAACCACTGGCGAGCCGAGGTATGAGTGCTCAGGGTGCGGCTATCGAGATGATCGACCACCGAAGAGGTGACCAGCACATGCCGCAATCCATTTGCCTGTAGCGTCAAGGCATAGTCGTTGTCGGCGTACCAGAAGAAAAACCGCTCATCCAGAGCGCCGATAACGTCCAGAATCGAGCGACGAAATACCAGGCACCACCCGGAAATTTCCCGCAGCACGCCGTAACCCGGATAGACGCCGCTGTCCAGAGGAAAACCCTTGGCTGGATGATGCAGCGAACAAGCCGGGCTGGCACTGCTGACACTCGGGTCCTGTTCGAACACGCTGAGCAGCTCAGAAGCCCAGCCAGCATGGAAAGACAGATCGTTGTTGCAAATGGCCACGAAAGGCGCCTGCCCTTCGCGAATGCCGATGTTCATATAGGCATGGTAATTGAACGCGCCCTTGGGATAGAGCGTTTCCACTCCCGGCTGCGTATAGACAGGCGCTTGTGCATTCGACTCGAGCACCCAGATACGGAAGCGAATCTGCTCAGGATCTTCGGAGGCGACCAGAGAGTCCAGGCAATGCTCGGTAACCTGGCGCAGGGCGTCATCCCTGGCAAAGCTGAGTATCACCACATCAAACCACACGGGCGACGATGAGGAAGAATCGTTCATGCGATATCTCAAAACGTAAGAATCACCGCCATCAGGAGCAGTCCAGAATGCGCGCCACACGATGCGCCCAGGTGTGCTCCGCAAGGAAGCGCTCCCGTCCCTTACGAGCGATACGCTCACGCTCTTCAGGGTTGGCCAGATAATGACGCACCTTGTTTCTCAGTTCGGTTCCTGAGCGAAAGACCTCGATTTCCTCGCCTGGCGCGAACAGCTCAGCGATTTCCTCACAGTAATCGGTCAACAGGAAACAGCCTGCCGATAGCGCTTCGAAAATCCTTAGATTGACGCCTGTTTCGGCGCCATAAAAATCCGAGCGGGTGATGTTGAGCAGGACACGGGAGCTCTGCAGCAACCGCTGCAACTCCTCGCCCCATACCGTTCTGTCGTCAACGCGCTGCTGCAGGCCCGAAGACATCAGGGCCCGGTTACGACGCCAGCGATTACCGCGCACCGAGACGTGCTCACGGATACTTTCCAGTAGGAACACCCTGCGCAGATCGGCGCTGCCGACGAACAGCACATCATGCTCCGGCTGAACCTGCTGTTGCGGCAGGACCACGGCACCGAATGGCAAGTGCAGAGCCTCCAGCCCCAAGGTTTCCCGAAAGAAACGTGTCGTGACCGCAGAGAAGGAGAACAGCTGGTCGTAACGTGGCAGCTCCTGCCCGATGAAGTAGAGAAATTCCCGACGCTTGGAATACAGGTTGCAGCTATCGGTATCGTAGAGCATGAAGCGTGCACCGGCGCCACGCACCATACTCGCCACCTGATCAACATCGTAGTGCTTGTACAGGAAGCCGATCACCAAAACATGTGTCGGCTCCTCCTCCTCCAGCAGCTTGCGCAGCGGTTGCAGCGACAACCGCGGCAAATGGGTGAAGCCGTCGCGCTCACGGACTTTGTTTCTCGCCTTGTACAGCGCCGAGGCCACGCCATACCAGCGACGTGGCTTCTGCTGCAACGCATCCCAATGGACCGCTGGCACGCCAGCAGCGAGAAAGGCATCGTACAATTCGCGCCCTAGTGGCACACCACTTATGCCATCCAGAATCAAATACTTGCGTTTGCCAACAGGCGTCATGTCGCTATCGAGCATTTGCTCCATCAGTCACCCCTAGGCTCCGAGTCTTGCTTTGCAACACCAGGCCGGTAGCTCGAATTAATAATCGCTTGATTGCCAGGAGCCCGCGCTGCCGCACACTGCGGGCAGCTCAGCACGCTTGCCTGGCTCGCGGTTTGAACAAAAGGTGTCGAAAGCGCTTGAACAGCTGGCGATCCCATTGCCGCAGAGGAATCTGCGCGAAAAGACTCCATGCGAACCGCTTGTCCTGCGTGACAGCAGGGCCAAGTATCTTGGTTAGCAGCCGCGCCTTTCCAGACTCGTAAGCCGGATGGTCGCGAAAAAGATCTAATAACTGCATCCCGTAACGATACTCGGCAAGATAGTTACGCGACAAACCTCCGTCGTGCTTGCGATAAAGGGTCACGGGGTCGGGTATGACATCGATACGGTAACCGGCACGGGCGATTTTCAGGGTCATCTGAAAGTCCTGTACACGCAATGAAGGGTCATACATGCCGGCCGCAAGCATGGCATCGCGCCGATACATCACCAGATTCCCTCCTACCACCAAGGCCTGAGCAAGCGCTTGGGCGAAGTCATAGCTGCGAATCTCACGGGCCTTGTTTTTTTTCGGCAGTACCGCGCCATGCTGATCGATACGCAGCGCCCGCCCGCCAAGGCATCCGACTTCCGGGTGCATCATCAGGTAATGGGCCTGCAACGCGATGCGGCCGGGCACCATGACATCATCCGCATCGAACGTGGCCACGAATTCGCCATGCGCCAGTTCCAGCCCTTTGTTCAGCGCTGCGCTAACCCCTTGGTTAGGCTGACGGATGAACTCCACACGGCGCACGACCGGATAACTGCGCCAGTCGCGCAGCGCATCCTCGATACAGCGCGCGCTGTCATCGGTCGAGCCATCATCAATCACGATCAGCTCGATGGACGGGTAGTCCTGCTCAAGAATGCTGCGCAGTGCATCACCCACATATGACGCATAGTTGTAGCAAGGCACAATAACGCTGACCAAAGGCGCAGTGATGCGCTCACTCGCACTCACAGGCGAAATGCCGGCCAGCGAGACAGCGTATCGAAGAACCGCGGAGCGACCGCGGAGTCGACGAAGCGGCTTTCCAGCCGGCCGCGCATGTCTTCGCGAAGCCGCTCCAGCTCTGCCTGCTGAACAGATGCGACGTTTCGCAGACTGGCAGACAGGGCATGCCAATCACCGAAGGTAAATAGCTCCCCGCTCTCGCCAACCACCTCACGCCCGCCACCACAATCGCTGCAGACCACGGGCAAACCAGCCGCCATGGCCTCGAGCAACACCATACCGAATGGCTCGTGGTCAGAGCTGAGGGCGAACATGTCAAAAGCACGGAAGTAGCGCCGGGCCTGCGGCACCTGCCCGAGGAAGCGAACCTGCGCGGTGATACCCAACTCGGCTACCAAGGCCTTGAGCTTCGCCTCAAGCCGCCCCTCTCCCGCTATGACCAGCAGGCTGTTGTCCGGTAAGGTAGGAAGTGCGTCGGCAAAGGCGCGGATAAGCGTTTCCTGATCCTTGTCGGGATGCAACCGTCCAACGTTACCGACCACCCAAGCCTGACTCGGCAAGCCAAGTGCCTGGCGAGCGGCCGTACGTGACAGCTGCTCGGACTGTACGGCTTGCAGATCAATCCGGTTGTACAGCGTCTGAATGCGCTGCTGCGGCCACCCCGGCAAGCAAGCGCGTAAATCATCACGGACGGCGTCGGATACCCCTAACAGATAGAGCCGCTTGCGAAACAGGTTGGCAAACAGCTGCCGCGACTTGCGCCGGTAATCACCAAACGCGTG
Source organism: Pseudomonas sp. GW6 (assembly GCA_048065775.1). GTDB lineage: Bacteria > Pseudomonadota > Gammaproteobacteria > Pseudomonadales > Pseudomonadaceae > Aquipseudomonas. Next base: position 17,922 of record JBLUOL010000011.1, on the reverse strand, counting down.
ATGAATGCCGATCACCGGCAGTCTCGTACCCAGCATTGCTACATAGGCTGGCTTGGAGCGGTGGGCAATGCAGAGGGCGAAGTTACGTTGCGACGCGATGCGACGAATCGCCTGTATCGCGCCGAGCTTCAGACCCCTCAACTGCTTACTGCTGTACTCGAGAAAGACCACCTCATCAGAGGCAGATCCCGTCGCCACCTCTGGGTCGTACTTGCCGCTCAGATACACGGTCATGACCTTGTAAGGCGTGTCGGCAAAAAGCACGGCATATTGTCGGGCACAATCGAGGAATGGCCCATCGTAGCCATGGCAGATCTGCAAGACCCATGCCTGGCTCTTATTATTGGTATTCATTGATCCCTACTCTATTCACGACAACGATTCAGGTGCGTGGACGCACTCTATGAAAGTCGCGACGCCTTCCAGAGGAGAAGGGCTTTGTCCCGTACTCCAACAACTGACGCTTGACCCTCATTGTCGGAGGCGGCTCCCTCCAGCATAGTTCATCCTTTCCGATGAATGGCAACAAAAATTCGTTGACTGGGTAGTCATTTACGCATAGGACCGTTAGCCATGCGTCAAGCGATCTCACGACGATCTCTGGTTATCCGTGCCATCACCTTAAACATTTCCCTAGCCTGAGAGCGAGCGTCTTGCAGAAAATGCTCGACGTCCCCTAGCTCCTTCTCGGTGAAAGCGATGGTACGAGCATCGACCACGGCATCTTCATAGGACGAGCGGAGACGACCACTTAATCCGACTTGCGCCAGCAGCGCTTCGATCTTGTGGGTGTTGGACGGGATTGCGTAGAACGGAGTGCCGGTGACCAGACACAGGGTGACAAGGTGAAAACGGCCCGTGATTACACCTTCTGAGCGCAGCAGCAGCTTCAGGAAGCGCGCGGGAGAAAGCACGGCGTAACGCCAGCGCAACTTGTCGATCCGCGAATTTGGCAAATCGGCGGGGTAATGGTGAAGGTAACTGGCAACAATACGGCGGTAGGCTTTGAACCGCTTGCGCAAGTTCTTGCGCAGGTACATATCGAAGCCTTTACCCAGCTGTAGCGGAGCGACCGTTCGAATGCTGACATAACGCAGCTGGGGATTGGCACAGCTGATGCGCCAGGCTTCACGCAAGCGCTCCGTGATAACGCTTCCATTGATCACCAGGCCACGGCGAGCAGGTGCACCGGCCTTGCATTCATAGGAGAGGGTCAGGTCTGGAACCACCTCGGCCGACACGCCAATCTCGTTCAGCGCAGCCTGACTCAGAACATCACGAACGAAAATGCGGGTAAAACAAGAGGCATCAGCGTTGAGCTTAACGTTGTTCTGCCAAACCGAATTGATCAGAAAACAGGGGACGCCGTGTTCCTGGCAATACCGCGCCAGCGCACCATAACGCAGAGCCAGCGGCGCATCATCGTGCATGGTGCCCTCGCCGTTGACCAAGCAGATATCCGCAGCACGGATGTCGTCTTGTAGCTGCTCGTCAGTCTGCCAGTCATGGTGCATCGGGCAGGCGCGCAGAATCTCCATGCCAGCCTGCTCAGCCAGCATGTAGACCTGCTGCATCACCAAATGGCAGCCGTGGTGCCCCTCCGAAGAGGTATCGTTGAACAGCAGCGCTTTCAGCCTCGCCTGGCTGTCAGCCAACGCTATTGCTCCACACCGCTGTTTGCAGCGATAGCCGAAACAGCAGCATCTTCCTTGACCACCAGAATGTCTTCCATGATCAGGTACTGCAGATCCGAGCCGTAGAACATGTTCAGCGCGTCGGTGGGTGAACAGATCATTGGTTCGCCACGGCGATTCAACGAGGTATTCAGGGACACGCCATTGCCAGTGAGTTTTTCCAACTCCAGCATCAGGTCATACCAGCGCGGATTGTATTCGCGCTTGAGCACTTGGGCGCGGGAAGTACCGTCTTCGTGAACGACTTCGCTGACGCGCTCCTTCCACTCGTCGTTGACTTCGAAGGTGAATGTCATGAAAGGGCTCGGATGGTCGACCTTGAGCATCTGCGGCGCCACGGTGTCGAGCATCGACGGGCAGAAGGGCCTCCAGCGCTCGCGAAACTTGATTTGCTCGTTGATACGGTCGGCCACACCAGGAATGCTCGGGCAACCGATGATCGAACGACCGCCCAGGGCGCGCGGGCCAAACTCCATACGTCCCTGGAACCAGGCCACTGGGTTGCCGTCTACCATGATCCTGGCGATGCGTTGCGGCATGTCATCGATCTTCTGCCACTTCGGCGCGTTCGGATGGCGGGCGCAGGCGGCAATGACGTCCTCATTGGAGTAAGCCGGGCCGAGGTAGACGTGTTCCATTTTTTCCACCGGCACGCCACGTTTGTGAGACACGTATGCAGCGGCGCCGACCGAGGTACCGGCGTCTCCGGAAGCCGGTTGCACGAACAGCTCCTTGACCTCCGGACGGGCAATGATCTTCTGATTGAGCTTGACGTTCAGCGCACAGCCGCCGGCGAAGGCGATCTTGCCGGTTTCGCGAATGATGTCGCCCAGATAGTAATCCATCATCTCCAGCGCCAGCTTCTCGAACAACGCCTGCATGCTGGCAGCGTAATGGATGTACGGATCGTCGGCGATGTCGCCTTCACGCTTGGGGCCGAGCCACTCGATTAGCTTGGGAGAGAAGTAATAGCCCTTGCCGTTTTCCTTGTAGCGACGGAAACCAATGACGTTGGCGTAATCAGTGTTGATGATCAGTTCGCCGTTCTCGAACTTGGCCAGACGCGAGAAATCGTACTTGGCGGCGTCACCATAAGGCGCCATGCCCATGACCTTGAATTCACCGTCGAGCATCTCGAAGCCCAGGTACTCGGTGATCGCACCATACAGGCCACCGAGCGAGTCCGGGTCGTAGAACTCCTTGATCTTGTGAATCTTGCCGTTCTCGCCGTAGCCGAAGAAGGTAGTGGCGTACTCGCCCTTGCCGTCGATACCGAGGATCGCGGTCTTTTCCTGGAAGCCCGAGCAGTGGTAGGCGCTCGAGGCGTGGGCCAGGTGGTGCTCGACCGGCTCGATCTTGATTTTCTTGGCGTCGAAACCCAGTTGCTCCAGGCACCAGACGATCTTCTTGCGATAACGCTTGTAGCGGCGATTGCCCATGAGGATGGCGTCGAGGGCACGATCCGGTGCGTACCAGTAACGCTTGGCGTAGTGCCAGCGCGCCTTGCCGAACAGGCTGATGGGCGCGAAGGGAATTGCCACTACATCGACATCCGACGGCTTGATACCGGCCTGCTCCAGGCAGAACTTGGCCGACTCGTAGGGCATCCGATTCTTCGCGTGCTTGTCACGCACGAAACGCTCTTCTTCAGCCGCTGCAATCAACTTCCCGTCGATGTACAACGCAGCGGAAGGGTCATGACTAAGGGCGCCGGACAGGCCAAGAATCGTCAATGCCACGGATAAAGCCTCTTAACGCGGCTGCCTGACTCGACAACCGATACTGTTTGATTTCGATGAGCCTTCGCGTGAAAGGCTCAGGTGATAGTAGGCAAACGCCGGTCCAGCTCACGGTACAGGGCGCTGTCCGCCGGCCAGTTGCGCAGCAGCCGCGCCCGATCACGCGCATAGGCCGCCTTGAAGCTGCTGGCTTGGCCATGGTACTGCATGGCATCAAGATCGATCAGCGCCCAGCGGCCGTCTTGCCAAAGGATATTGTTGCCCTTGCAGTCGCCATGACTGATGCGCTCACGCAAAAGGGCTGCGAACAGAGCCTCCAGCGCCAGCAGGTCCGCCTCAGGAGGCAGTTCGTCTGCTCCGCAGGGGGCGAAACGAGCAATTATATCCATACCGGGCGTATGTTCGGTAATCAGATAAGCCTGGCGGCGTAGCCAAAACGTGCGCCGTTCCAGCACGGCCAGAGGCTTGGGCGTCGCGATGCCGAGAAAATCCAGACGATTGCCTTCGCACCAGCTGTGCCAGGCACGGCTTGGACGCCAGAAGCGCCGCAACCAATGCCCGAAGCCTTTGATGTTGTAGCGCTTGATGACCAGATGCCGACCGCCCTGCCGGATACGCGCCACCGTGGAAGAACCGCCCAGCTTGAGCGGTTCACCGGTAGCAATCGCAGCATCGGGGTCGGCCAGGACAGGCGCCAGCGCCGCGTCCTCGTCACGCCTCACTACCTGCAGGCGCGACGGCCCGCGCCAGACGCGGAAGGCCGTGCACTCGCGGCGAATCTTGGCCATGAACGAATGCATGCGCAGTCCTCGCGCCTTGGCCACCGCCCTGAGCAACGCCTCCAACGGCAGCGCATGCTCGCCATTTACCAGCAGATAATGCACCAGAAGCTCTTCGATGAAGTGATCGATAGCACGGGGAAACAGCGCGAAGAATAACCCTAGGTTCTCCAGCACCCGATCACGGGAAAGCGGCTGTCCGGGCGTCTCGGAACGTATGCCACCACCATCGATCAGGTATAGGCGGCCCTCATGGCGTAGCAGGTTGTCCAGGTGCAGGTCCTCCTGCCAAAGCCCGCGACGATGTAGTTGGCCGATGACACCAAGAGCCTCGCCAAGTACCTGCTGCTGCGCATCGCTCAACCAGGCCCCGTCGGCGACCCTCTGCCATTCATCCGCCAGGCTGCTGGCGACATCCAGGAACTCGAACAGCAGCCAGCCACCCTCGCCAGCAACAACGCCATGATCGAGCAGCAACGGCGTGCATAACCCCTGCTCAGCCAACAAATGCGCGCCCTGCAACTCCCGCTCGAAATGCCGTTCAGCCTTGCTGCCAACCAGTATCTTGGCGAGCACAGTGCGCCCTTGCCACTGTGCACGGCCCACGTAGCGCTGCCCGGGCAACACGCGCAGCAGACTGCACAGCTCGAGCGCGGTACCGCCTGGCAGGTCGATCAGCAAAGGCAGTGCGGGACTTCGTCCCGCCTCGTTCAGGAGGGCCAGCTTCATGGACGTTGAGCCTTGTCTTTCAAGCGCGCCGTGAGACGCTGCAACCAGTGATCCACGTCCTTTCCACTGCCCAGATAGGCCGTCAGGAAGCCTACGTGGTCCGCCTCATTCCAGGAATTGGTGCGACGCAGCAGCGGCTCTAGATCCTTGACCCTGTCTCGCTCGCCAAGAACCAGCGGCCGGGTCTTCTCCAGATCGATCAGTTGAGCCGCGAAGCCGTCTTCCCGCGGCTGCAGAAAGATGTGCTTGGGATAGAAACAGCCATGCAGCTGCCCCTTTTCGTGTACTCGCCGGGCCAGGGCGCCGCAGGCGCTGACGATCGCTTGCCGCTGCTCGTCCGCGAGCTGACGCCAACCTGGCAGCCAGCTGTCGAGATCCTGCCAGCCCTCCAATGCATGGGTCAGCAGCACAGCCCTGCGCTCGCCAGCGATATGCCGCTCGGCATAAAACGCGGCGCTCATGGCTGGAATACCCAACCGCTGGTAACGGCGAATGTTACGAAACTCTCGCGCCAGCGTTGGCTCGCCCAGTGGTCGCGCCAAGCTTCGCGTCAGATAATTGCTCTGGCGCTTGAGGTAGTAAACCCGGCCGTCCAGATCGAGCCGATAAACACTGCTCCAGCCGCCCCGCGGCGCCTTGTTGGGCTCATCGACCGCATGCAGTTCCAGCGACCAGAGCGCCTCGAAACTGGCCAGGCCATGACGTTCGAGCAGCGCCTGATCATCGGCGCCGATAAAGTCCTTCATTCCCTTCCCTCGAAATACCGCACGATCTGGCTGATACGTTGTTTGTCGCCGTCATTGAGGCGATCACGACCTCGATATTGCAGGTAGAAGCGCAGACGCTGAGTGCGGGACAGGTGATATTTGGCCACCTTGTCGAGGCAGGCAAGGTCCTTGACGATGCGGCGGCGCAAAAACGGCCCCCACCAAAACGCCCCAGTCGGGCAGTCGATGAAATACAGGCGCCGATGCTCGTCGATCAGCAAGTTGCGCCATTTCAGGTCGTTATGGGCGAAATGATGATCATGCAGGATGCGCGTGCAGCGAGCCAGCTGACAGCTGACATCTTCAACCCAGGCCCGATCACGCAACCGCGCATCTTTCGTGGAAGCGAGCCGCCACATGTCGGTCGTACCGACCAGTTCCTGAGTAATCAGCGCGCCACGATGAAAAGCCGTACCCTTGCGTTCCAGGCCATAAGCGGCAATGGGCGCAGTGGGAATACCCCAGGCGGCGAAGTGCTTGAGGTTCTGCCATTCGGCTTTGACCCTTGGTCGGCCAAGGAAGCGTCTAATCCCCTTGCCGGCACCATGATAGCGCTTGACGTAATAGCGCAACCCACCGAACTCGACGCGGATGACGTCCGATAGCGGGTCGTGGGTGATGGCCTCGCCTTGCAACGCGAAAACCGCATCCAGCGAAGCGAACGCCCTGGCCGCCTCGGGCGTGGTCAAGGCGGTGACACGCCACTGACTCATGCGGCGCCCTCCTTTTCGTACTTGCGCACATATCGCGAACGCAGCCGGTCGGCCTTGCGCTGCAGCCAGCACAACAACGCGGCCTCGTCCTGCAGTATCTGGCGCAACGGGCGCTTGTCGATAGTGCAGAAATATGTCTTGAGAAAACGCAGCAAATCACGCTGGGTCAAACCGATACCCAATGCCGAGAAATACAACCCGGCCAGGTCCTTGTTGCGCCAACGTCGCGGCACCGAATCACGCACTTGAGCCCGATGCAGATCGATCACCGACAGTCGGAAATCATCAGCGTTGAAGGGCTTGTCGGTGTGCAACAGAAAATGACAGATGTAACAGTCCCGGTGGTTAACACCGGCAGCATGCATGCGTCCGGTCATCTGCGCGACGCGCCGGATAAGTGCCCATTTCAATACGGGTGCCGGCGGCTGATGGTGCCAGTTCAGCGTCAGCTGCTCCAGATCGACAGTAGGCGCCAGCTCTTCGGTAATGATGAAGGAATGCTGCTGTGCCGGATTGCTGCCACGCTCGCCGTAGGCGACTGCAGTCATGGTCGACACGCCGGCGTCGTTCAGACGCTGGATGGCCTTCCATTCCTGGCCGGCGCCCAGCACCGGCAGGCGGGCTGTAACGAGATTCTTGAGAATTTCTCCCCAGCCAATCCCGCGATGAATCTTGACGAAGTAGCCTTTGCCGTCCACCTCGGTACGCAGCGTTCGGCGCGCCTCGAGCTCACGGTAGACCTGCCCCTGCAGGCTCTCGACTTCTTCAAAGGCATCCTTGCCGGCCCATAAGGACTTGAATGGTTCAGCAAGAATCAACTGCATAAGCCTCCTTGTGGGAGCTGCGCCCTCGGGGTGGATACGGCGGACGAAGCAAATCGGTCGCAACGACCAAAATCGCCCCATAGCGAGGAAAGCGCGCCCGATTGGTCGATACCTCCAGCCGCCGGCATGCTCACGGATGCGCCGCCAGAATCACATCGGCAGCCTTCTTCGGCATCGAATACAGGTCGGCGCTGTCGGCGTAGGCCAGGCCGTTGCGCCCCCAGAATGCACGGCGCTCGGGATCGGCCAGCATATCGGCCAGGGTGCGGTTGAGCTGCTCCTGCTCGAACGGGCTGGGCAAAACGCGCCCGCAGTCGGCATCGGCGATGTAGTGGGCGTAGCCGCAGACATCGGTGACTAGTACCGGCAAGCCGGATACCAGCGCCTCCAGCAGTACGGTGCCGGTGTTCTCGTTATAAGCCGGATGGATCAGCAGATCGGCACCGAGCAGGAAGCGCGGAATGTCGCTGCGCCCCTTGAGTATCTGCACCTGATCGGACAAACCCAACGCCTTGATCTGCAGCAGGAAGGGCTTGGGATCGTCCTGGCCGATGGCGATCAGCCGGGTGCGCTTGCGCAGCTCGCGCGGCAACGCGGCCAGCGCCTTGAGACTGCGATCCAGACCCTTGGTCTTGAAGCCGGAGCCGATCTGCACCAGCAACAGGTCGTCGTCAGCCAGCTTGAACTCGCGACGGAATTCGGCGCGAATCTCGGCGGCATTGGCCGGCGCGCGGCGGTCAAAGGCAATGCCGGGCGGCAGCAGGTGGAAACGCTGCAGCGGGGTTTTGTAGTGTTTGATGAATAGCGGCTGCTGCACCTCGGAGATCATCAGAATCTCGGTCTTCGACTCCGGCGCGAACACCGCGCGCTCGTAGTCGGCGAAGTGCTTGTAGCGGCCCCAGCGGCGGTAGATCGGGTTGCGCAGGGTCTGCGCCTTGTCCTCGAAACAGCCGTCGGCGGCGTAATAAACATCCAGGCCCGGCATCTTGTTGAAGCCGATCACCCGGTCGACCGGGTCGCGTTTCAAATCAGCCTGCAGCCAGGCGCTGAATTTCTCGTTGCGGCGATGATTGAACAGCGCACGCACCGGTGCCACGCGCACATCGAAACCGCCGGGGTTTTCGCCCTCCCAGATCGGCGTGTAAACACGAATGGCATGGCCACGTGCCTGGCATTCGAGGGCGATACGCATGAAGTCGCGCTGCAGCCCGCCGAAGGGGAAATATTTGTAGAGAACGAAGGCCAGTTGCATAGCCGCTCCTTAAAGGGTGCCGGGAGGCGCGAGCAGCAGCGCCTCCAGTTCCAGGCCGACGCGCTCGGCGCCGAGGCCGTCGAAGCAGGGCTGGTCACGATCACCGCTGCCGGCGTTCGGGCCGCTGGCACACAGGTGAATCTGGCTACGACCGTAGGCACCCACCTTGCCGGGCAACGTCGGGCCATACAAAGAAATATTGGGTACATCCAGTGCAGCAGCCAGATGGCCAAGCCCGGTGTCGACGGAGACGCAGGCGCTGGCACCGGCGATCACCTTGGCCACACCGGCCAGATTGAGCTTTGGCAGTACCGCCGCATGCTGAAGACCGCTGACGATACGCTCGGCACGCGCCTTTTCCGTCTCGTTGCCCCAAGGCAGACGCACGGCCCAGCCCAGCTCGTCCATGCGTTCAGCCAGCGCACGCCAGTCGGCTTCCGGCCAGTGCTTGCTGGCCCAGGTGGTGCCATGCAGGAACACCAGATACGGCTGCGCGGCGGCATCCATCATCGCCGCACGGTTGAGGCCGTAGTCACCGCTGCCGGACGGCAGCGTATAACCGAGCGCCTTGGCGAACAGCTGGCGCACACGCTCCAGGGCATGCTGATCCTTGGCCACCGCGTAGCGGCGGTCGTAGAAGCGACTGGCCAGCGGCTCACGCGCCGAATCACGATCCAGCCCCGCCACCGGTGCCGCCACGTAACGCGTCAGCCAGGCACTCTTGAGCAGACCCTGAGCGTCGATCACCAGGTCGTAACGGGTCTCGCGCAGGCGCTGTTTGAAGCGCGCCCACTCACCGCTACGCCAGGTGCGCAGCGGATGCTTGCGCCAGCGGCGGATGGCCACCGGAATCACCTGGGACACCGCCGGATGCCAGGCGGGAATCTCGGCGAAGCCTTCTTCCACCACCCAGTCGAAGCGGATGCCGGGAATGGCACGCGCAGCATCGGTCAGTGCCGGCAGGGTGTGCACCACGTCGCCCAGCGACGAGGTCTTGATGATCAGTACCCGCAAATCAGTCGCCCTCGACCAGGGTCAGGGGCTCACCGACCAGCCGATCCAGCGCCTCGATCACCGGCCGTGGCTTGAGTTCGCGCAGGCAGTTGTAGTGACCAAAGCGGCAGGTGCGCTCGAAACAGGGGCTGCACTCCAGGCCCAGGCGAACGATCTCGACGCGATCGGCCAACGGCGGGGTGAAACCTGGCGAGGTGGAGCCGTAGACCGCCACCAGCGGACGGTTCAGCGCCGCTGCCACATGCATCAGCCCGGAGTCGTTGGACACCACCGCAGTGGCCGCCGACATCAGGTCGATGGCCTCGGCCAGGCTGGTCTGCCCGGACAGGTTGCTGACTTCCTCACGCAGCCCCGGAATCAGGCGCATGCGAATATCTTCGCCGCCGGCATGGTCGTTCTTCGAGCCGAACAGCCAGACCTGCCAGCCCTCGCGAATCTTGATCTCGGCCACCTTGGCATAGTGCTCGGCCGGCCAGCGTTTGGCCTCGCCGAATTCGGCGCCGGGACACAGCGCCAGCACCGGGCGATCCAGCTGCAGTTCGAACTTGGCCTGCGCGGCATCACGACTGGCTTCATCGATCACCAGACGTGGCTGTGGATAGGGCTGCGACAACGCAGCGCCGGGCTCATAGGCCAGCGCCATGAAGCGCTCGATCATCAGCGGATAGCTGTCCTTGTCCAGCGTACGAATATCGTTGAGCAAGCCATAGCGCATCTCGCCCTTCCAGCCGGTGCGCTTGGGGATGCCGGCGAACCAGGGCACCAAGGCGGACTTGAGCGAGTTGGGCAGCAGGATCGCCTGGTCGTACTGACCGACCAGCGACTTGCCGATGCGCCGGCGCGTGGCCAGGTCGAGCACGCCGTGGCCGAGCGGCAGGCTCAGCGCGGCGCGCACCTCAGGCATACGCTCGAGGATCGGCCGGCTCCAGTCCGGCGCCAGCACATCGATCTCGCACTCGGGATGGCGCTGTTTCAGGCACTGGAACAGCGTCTGCGCCATCACCATGTCGCCTACCCAGCTTGGCCCAACGATAAGTATCTTCATATCTTTTCCAGAAACGACCGGGGAGGCTCAGAGCCCACCTGCAATCAGCTGCGCGTCGGTCATGCGTCGTTGCAACAGCGCCTCGGGCGTTCATTTACCGCAGTAAACTCACGCCCTCGCCCCTGTTGCGCCTAGCCTGACTCTAGCTCGCAAGATTACCGGCGGACTCTTGAGGCCTCCCCGTCGAGCCTTCGAGGAATCGCTTATTTGACCAGCGTACGCCATTCGGCGTGGCCACTGGTCTTGCCGGTGACCAGATCGAAGTAAGCTTTCTGCAGCTTCTCGGTAACCGGGCCACGGCGGCCGGCACCAATCTTGCGACCATCGACTTCACGAATCGGCGTGACTTCAGCGGCAGTACCGGTGAAGAAAGCCTCGTCGGCGATGTACACCTCATCGCGGGTGATGCGCTTCTCGACCACCTTGATGCCATGCTCTTCAGCCAGGGTCAGGATGGTGCTGCGGGTGATGCCGTTGAGGCAGGAGGTCACTTCCGGGGTGTACACCACGCCGTCCTTGACCAGGAAGATGTTCTCGCCCGAACCTTCGGCCACGTAGCCTTCCGGATCCAGCAGCATTGCTTCGTCGGCGCCACCGGATATGGCTTCCTGCAGGGCCAGCATCGAGTTGATGTAGTTGCCGTTGGCCTTGGCACGGGTCATGGCGATGTTGACGTGGTGGCGGGTGTAGGAGCTGGTGCGCACCTTGATGCCGGCCTCCAGCGCTTCCTCGCCCATGTACGCGCCCCAATGCCAGGCAGCGACGATCACGTGCACTTTCAGGCCTGCGGCGCGCAGGCCCATGCCTTCGCTACCGAAGAACACCATCGGGCGCAGGTAGGCGCTTTCCAGGCCGTTCTCACGCACGGCGGCGCGCTGGGCTTCGTTGATCTCTTCCTTGGTGAAAGGGATCTGCATGTTAAAGATGTGCGCGGAGTCGAACAGACGGTCGGTGTGCGCCTGCAGACGGAAGATCGCAGTGCCGTCCGGGGTGTTGTAGGCGCGTACGCCTTCGAACACGCCCATGCCGTAGTGCAGGGTGTGGGTCAGCACATGGGTGTTGGCTTCGCGCCACGGCACCAGTTTGCCGTCGTACCAGATCACGCCATCACGGTCGGACATCGACATCTTGCCTGCTCCTCAAATTCGCTTCACGGTTCGAACAATTAGGTGGGGCCGCAGCCCCCGTCATTCAACTCAGCCCCAGTTCACGCCACAGGCGCATCACAGCGCGGCGCTCATCCTGGAACTGATCCCCCGGCACCACTCCAGGCTGCTTCTGCAGCGCCTGGCGATGAGCGGCCGAGCGATAGATCTTGTAGACCTCGCGCAGCAAGGCGGCATCCTCGGCGCCCATCAAACCCACCCGCTCCAGACCTTCCAGAATGCGGATGTTATCGGTGAACTCGAGTAGCTGCGGGTGTTGCCACGACCAGGCCAGAGCCGCGTATTGCACCATAAATTCGATATCGACGATACCACCGGCATCCTGCTTCAGATCGAAGGAGGACGTGGCCTCGAAGGCATTCGGCGCCGTACCGGCTGCGGTATTTTTGTTGCCAAGGTTGTCACGCATCTTCGCGCGCATCTCGCTGACCTCGACACGCAGCGCCTCGATATCGCGCTGGCGACCGAGCACCTCGGCGCGCACGCGAGCGAATTCGCCAGCCAGGCGCGAACACCCCACCAGCACCCGCGCACGCACCAGTGCCTGATGTTCCCAGGTCCAGGCCTCGGTTTCCTGATAGCGCTTAAAGGCGCCCAGCGAGCTGACCAGCAGCCCGGCTGCGCCCGATGGTCGCAGGCGCATGTCGACCTCATACAACGCACCAGAGGTGGTCTGGGTGGTCAGCAGGTGAATGATGCGCTGGCCCAGGCGGGTAAAGAACTGCGCACCGTCGATGGGCTTGGCACCATCGGTTTCGGCCTGCGGGTCACCGTCATGGATGAACACCAGATCCAGGTCCGAGCCATGGCCGAACTCCAGGCCGCCTACCTTGCCGTAACCGACAATGATGAAATCCAGATCGCACGGCGTGCCATCGGCACGATAAGGACGGCCATGGCGCTGCACCGTATGCTGCCAGGCCAGCGCCAGCACCTGATCGAGAATCGCCTCGGCCAGCCAGGTCAGATAGTCCGACACCTTCATCAAGGGCAGCGTGCCGGCGATTTCTGATGCGGCCACGCGCAGGCTGTGAGCCAGCTTGAAGTGACGCAGCGCCTCCATCTGCTGCTCCAGGTCTTCCTCGGGAATACGGATCAGCCGCTCGCGCAGCTCGGCCGCCAGCTCCGGCGCCAGCGGCGGCGAATATAGCCGCCCCTCGTTGAGCAGCTCGTCGAGCAACAGTGGATAGCGGGCAATCTGCTCGGCGATCCACGGGCTACCTGCGCAAAGACTGATCAGCCGCTCCAGCGCCCCCGGGTTTTCGCTCAAAAGCACCAGATAGGCCGAACGCCGTGCGACCTTTTCCACCAGCGGCAGTACCCGCTCCAGCACCAGATCCGGCTTGTCGTGCTCGACGGTCTGCGCCAGCAGGCGCGGAATAAACGCATCCAGACGCTCACGCCCCAGACGCTGCATGGCGCGCACCTGTGGGCCGTTGCGCAAATCGGCGAGCCGCCGACAAGCCGCCACGGCGTCTACGAAGCCGGCCTCCAGCAGTTGCTGCGCAGCCGCCTCTTCGTCCAGCGCACCCTGCCACAGCGGCAGCCACTCGGCGCCGACGCTGGCCTCGCCAGCATCCGATTCGTCTTCATCAGGGTCGGCGATCACCTGCTGGAAATGCCATTCGATGCGGCCACGCCAATGCATCAGCCGCTCATGAAAACTCGCCCAGTCGGCGAAACCCATGATCGCGGCGACTCGCACCTGATCCTGCGGGTCGGCCGGCAGCATCTGCGTCTGCCGATCACCAATGCCCTGCAGGGCGTGCTCGGCATAACGCAGGAACTCGTAGCCTTCCTTCATCTCCGCGACCACCGCTGGCGGCAGATAGCCCTGCCCCTCCAGCGTGGTGAGCACCTTGAGCAGCGGTCGCTGTTGCAGGCTGAGGTCGCGCCCACCGTGGATCAACTGAAACGCCTGGGCGATGAACTCGATCTCGCGAATACCACCGGCACCGAGCTTGATGTTCTCGCTCATGCCCTTGCGCCGCACTTCCTGCTGAATCAGCAGCTTCATCGCGCGCAGCGCCTCGATGGCGGAGAAATCCAGATAGCGGCGATAGACGAAGGGTCGCAGCATCTCCAACAACTCGGCACCCGCAGACTGATCACCGCCAACCACGCGCGCCTTGATCATGGCGTAGCGCTCCCAGTCACGCCCCTGATCCTGGTAGTACTGCTCCAGCGCATTGAAGCTGAACACCAGCGCGCCGCTCGATCCATACGGGCGCAGGCGCATGTCGGTACGGAACACGAAACCGTCGACGGTGATCGCATCCAGCGCCTTGATCAGCCTCTGCCCCAGACGGATGAAGAATTCCTGATTATCCAGCGGGCGCTTCACGCCTTCGGTCTCACCCCCTTCCGGGTAGCCGAAGATCAGATCGATATCAGAGGAAAGATTCAGCTCGTGCGCGCCGAGCTTGCCCATGCCAAGGATGACCATGTGCTGCGGCTGGCCGCTGCGCCGCCCCACAGGCGTACCGAACTGGGCGCAATGGCGCGGGTAGAGCCAGTGATAGGCCAGATCGATGCAAGCATCGGCAAGATCGGACAGGTCGCGACAGGTTTCACCAAGCGCCGCCTGGCGACTGAAGTCGCGCCAGATGATGCGCAGTTGCTGGCGATTGCGAAAGCGTCGCAGACAGCGCCCGAGGGCATCCTCATCGGCGCATTCGTTCAGTTGCACTTCCAGTTGCTGGCGCAACTCGCCCGGCGCCAGGCTGCGTTCCAGCTCACCAGACCCCGCCAGCGTAACGAACATCTGCGGATCACGCTGCGCCTGTTCGGCGACGAAATCGCTCAGAGCCGAAACCTGCCGCCAGGCATCGCGGCGCTCTTGCGGCCAGCCAGCCACATGCCCAGCCAGCGCTTCGTGCTCGATCAAGGCGGTTTGCAGTGACTGCTCGGCACGTTCGGCCAGGGGAATAAGGGAAGAGGGCAACTCGACCAGCAACGGCAGGCTCATGGTCTATCCTTTTGGCGGACTGCCGGACGCACGGTGCAATCGCCCGCAGCCCCGCTCCAGCGGGGCACGCGCGGCCGGCGGTGCCGCAGATTGTAGTTTTACTACGAAAGAATTGTATCCAGAGGGCTGAATCCGTCGTCGAAATGTAGTAAAACTACACGCGGCCGGTCCTACCCCCGGTAAATCCAAGAATTTCAACTCGCCCGCCCAAAAAGCCGGTGAGATCCAACTGGCATCCGATTCTGGAAGCCTTTCCGCCCTGGAGCAAGCCATGCAAGACCTCGATCCGATCGAAACCCAGGAATGGCTGGACGCCCTTGAATCCGTCCTCGACCGTGAGGGTGAAGACCGTGCCCATTACCTGATGACCCGTCTGGGCGAGTTGGCCACCCGCAGCGGTGCGCAACTGCCCTACGCGATCACCACGCCTTACCGCAACAGCATCCCGGTAACCCATGAAGCTCGCATGCCCGGCGACCTGTTCATGGAACGCCGTATCCGCTCGCTGGTGCGCTGGAACGCCCTGGCCATGGTGATGCGCACCAACCTGGACGACCCGGATCTGGGCGGCCACATTTCCAGCTTCGCCTCCTCCGCGACGCTGTACGACATCGGTTTCAACTACTTCTTCCAGGCCCCGACCGAAGAACACGGCGGCGACCTGGTGTTCTATCAGGGCCACGCCAGCCCCGGCGTCTACGCCCGCGCCTTCATGGAAGGTCGCATCAGCGAAGACCAGATGAAGAACTTCCGCCGCGAAGTGGACGGCAAAGGTCTGTCGTCCTACCCGCACCCCTGGCTGATGCCGGACTTCTGGCAGTTCCCCACCGTTTCCATGGGGCTGGGCCCGATCCAGGCGATCTACCAGGCGCGCTTCATGAAGTACCTGGAAGCGCGCGGCTTCATCCCGGCCGGCAAGCAGAAAGTCTGGTGCTTCATGGGCGACGGCGAGTGCGACGAGCCGGAATCCCTCGGTGCCATCTCCCTGGCCGGCCGCGAGAAGCTGGACAACCTGATCTTCGTCATCAACTGCAACCTGCAGCGCCTCGACGGCCCGGTACGCGGTAACGGCAAGATCATCCAGGAACTCGAAGGCGTATTCCGCGGTGCCCAGTGGAACGTCAACAAAGTGGTCTGGGGTCGCTTCTGGGATCCACTGTTCGCCAAGGACAAGGACGGTGCCCTGCAGCGCCGCATGGACGAAGTGGTCGACGGTGAATACCAGAACTACAAGGCCAAAGACGGCGCCTACGTTCGCGAAAACTTCTTCAACACCCCGGAGCTCAAGGAGATGGTCAAGGATCTCTCCGACGACGAGATCTGGAAGCTCAACCGTGGCGGCCACGACCCGTACAAGGTCTACGCGGCCTACCACCAGGCCGTGAACCACAGCGGCCAGCCGACCGTGATCCTGGCCAAGACAATCAAGGGCTACGGTACCGGCGCCGGTGAAGCGAAGAACACCGCGCACAACACCAAGAAGGTCGATGTCGACAGCCTGCGTCAGTTCCGCGACCGCTTCGATATCCCGGTCAAGGACGAGGAGCTGGAAAACCTGCCCTTCGTCAAGCCGGAGCCAGGCAGCCCCGAGTACAAGTACCTGCACGAGCGCCGCAACGCGCTGGGTGGCTTCGTACCGCAGCGTCGCCAGCAGAGCTTCAGCATCCCGACCCCGCCGCTGGATACCCTCAAGGCCATCCTCGACGGCTCGGGCGACCGCGAAATCTCCACCACCATGGCTTTCGTGCGCATCCTCGCGCAGCTGGTCAAGGACAAGGAACTCGGCCAGCGCATCGTCCCGATCATCCCGGACGAAGCCCGTACCTTCGGTATGGAAGGCATGTTCCGTCAGCTCGGCATCTACTCCTCGGTCGGCCAGCTGTACGAGCCGGTCGATAAAGACCAAGTGATGTTCTACAAAGAGGACAAGAAAGGTCAGATCCTCGAGGAAGGCATCAACGAAGCCGGCGCCATGAGCTCCTTCATCGCCGCTGGTACTTCGTACTCCTGCCACAACCAGCCGATGCTGCCGTTCTACATCTTCTACTCGATGTTCGGCTTCCAGCGTATCGGTGACCTGGCCTGGGCCGCTGGCGACAGCCGCACCCGTGGTTTCCTGATCGGCGGTACCGCCGGCCGTACCACCCTCAACGGTGAAGGCCTGCAGCACGAAGACGGTCACAGCCACATGCTGGCAGCGACCATCCCCAACTGCCGCACCTACGACCCGACCTACGGCTACGAGCTCGCGGTGATCATCCGCGAAGGCATTCGCCAGATGGCCGAAGAGCAGCAGGACATCTTCTACTACATCACCGTGATGAACGAGTCGTACCAGCAGCCGGCCATGCCGCAAGGCGTGGAAGACGGCATCATCAAGGGTATGTACCTGCTCGAGGAAGACAAGAAGGAAGCCGCGCACCACGTGCAACTGCTGGGTTCCGGCACCATCCTGCGTGAAGTCGTCGAGGCGGCGAAGATCCTGCGCGACGAGTTCAACATCGGCGCCGATGTGTGGAGCGTCACCAGCTTCAACGAACTGCGTCGCGACGGCCTGGCCGTGGAGCGCAGCAACCGCCTGCACCCGGGCCAGAAGCCCAAGCAGACCTACATCGAGCAGTGCCTGGGCGGCCGCAAGGGCCCGGTCATCGCTTCTACCGACTACATGAAGCTGTTCGCCGAGCAGGTTCGTCAGTGGGTTCCGAGCAAGGAATACAAGGTCCTGGGCACCGACGGCTTCGGCCGCAGCGACAGCCGCAAGCAGCTGCGCCACTTCTTCGAAGTGGATCGCAACTGGGTCGTGCTGGCCGCCCTGGAAGCCCTGGTAGACCGTGGCGAGATCGAAGCCAAGGTGCTGGCTGACGCCATCGCCAAGTTCGGCATCGATGCCGACAAAGCCAACCCCCTGGACTGCTGAGGAGCGTAGCGATGAGTGAATTGATTCGCGTACCCGACCTCGGCGGTGAAGGCGAGGTGATTGAACTGCTGGTGAAGGTCGGCGACCGTGTCGAAGCCGACCAGAGCGTACTGACCCTGGAGTCCGACAAGGCCTCCATGGAAGTACCCTCGCCCAAAGCCGGCGTGATCAAGGAAATCAAGGTCAAGATCGGTGACCGCCTGAAAGAAGGCGACGAGCTGCTGGTGCTGGAAGTCGAAGGGGCCGCCGAAGCGGCGCCTGCGCCGAAAGCCGAAGCCGCACCTGCCGAAGCGCCGAAAGCCGCCGCTCCGGCGG
>JBLUOL010000010.1:0-54019 GCA_048065775.1 Pseudomonas sp. GW6 | reverse complement strand
CGCGCACCGAGGCCGAGAAGGCTGCCGACCTGGCCGCCGCCGAGCAGGCGCGCGAGGACAAGGCGCAGAAAGAGCGCGATGCCGACCTGACGTTAATGCGCAAAATCCTGTCGTGGAAGAAGGGCGGCGAGCCGGTGGCGATCACCAAAACCGCCGTGCTCGATGGCGTGAACAAGGGCCGCGACGGCTACCCGACCAGCATCAAACTCAAGCCTACCGACGGCAGCACCCTGACCGACGACAAGTTCGACCTGGCGGCACTGTTCCGTAACCGCAAGCGCGGCGAGAGCGTTCCGGAATCCAAGCGCAGGGTGCGCGAACTGGTGGACGCGGTGCGCGCCGAGGCCGCCACCGAGGCCGCCCAGGATGCCGTGGAGCAGGAGCAGTCGCCGGCCAAGGCAGACAGCACGATCCCGCTGCTGCAGGCCCATGAGGCTGCCATGGAGCAGGCGCGCGACGGCAAGATCGAGGCCGAGGCGTTCCGTGCGGCCTTCGCTCAGGTCGAGGGCAACCGCGAGGCGATCCTGGCCGAACTGAACAGCATGAACAAGGAGAAGCTGCTGCGCGCCGGCGGCGTTCACTTCTACCACCGCTACAAGTCCGAGAAGAAAGACCGCGTGGTTGAGGCGCTGTATCGCTCGATGCTGGACGAGTACGCGCTGGGCAAGTCCTACGGCCCGACCAGCTACATGATGACGGCGGCCGGCATGGAGTCGCACCGCCAGGCCAAGGCCCAGGCGCTGCGCGATCTGGTGGCCGGCACCGACGCCGACGCCTTGAGCCAGTACGCGGCCGAGGTGGCCGAGCTGCGCAAAGAGCGCGAGTCGCGCAAGGAGGCCACGCAGAAGGCGCTGACCGACCCGCAGACCCTGGCCGAGTTCCGCAGCGCGATCACCTACAACGCCGAGCGCCACGCCGAGACGCGCCGCGAGGCGTACCTACGCCTGACCCCCGAGCAACGCCGCCGCTATGACGCCCTGGAGGCCGAGAGCACCCGCGAGGCGCGCGACCAGGCCAAGGCCAAGCAGCGCACCAAGATTGCCAGTGCCGGCAACACCACCGCCGGCGAGGTGATTGCCACCAAGCACACCAAGCACGGGCATGACCTGTACGTCGTCAAGCTGGAGGAACGAGTAAGCCGCGAGGATTACGACACCCTGAACAGTTCGGCCAAGCGCATGGGCGGAAGCTACAGCAGCTATCGCGGCAATGGCGCCATACCTGGCTTCCAGTTCCGCACCCGCGAGGCGGCCGAGGCGTTCCGCAAGCTGGTGGCCGGAGATACCGAAGCGGCCCAGGAGGTCGCCCAGGCGCGCCGCGATGCTTTCGAGGATGACCGCAGCCAGTCTGCTGTTGAGCGTCTGCGCACCATGGCCGCAGCGCTGAATGAGCGCGCCGAAGAAGAATTGGGGCGCGACCGCAAAGCCAACACTGCGCGCCGGGCGCGCATGGCCTCGGCCGCCGAGGCCGCCGCAAACGCCAACAAGGCGCTGGCTGGCACTATGGAAAACATCGCTGACGCCATCGAGGCCGGCAAAGCCAAGTTCCTCGATCTGGTACGCCAGAAGGTGCAAGTCGAGTTCCTGGGTACCGAGTTGCGCAACGCCAAGGATGCGCAGATTCGCGCCAAGTACCCGAGCTATGCCGACCAAGTGAAGCACCAGGGCCAGCCGATTGACGACGAGACGGTCGATTATTCGGACTACCCGACCTACGGCGGCATGCGCTCCGATCTGGCCGGCATTGCCCGCCAGATGATCGAAGTGGACGGCCTGAAAAACTTGGGCCAGCGCCTGCTCAAGGTGGCCGACGACGTAAGCGACGCCTATGTGGAGTGGGCGAAGAACAACTTGCAAAGCGTGAGCCGCTTCGCCCGTGGCGAGCAGTTCGCCGAGTTCACCAGCCGCGACGATGCAGAGCGCGCCATCCGCCGCTCTAACTTGAGCGACCGAGCTATCGTGCTGCCGCTCAAGCGAGGGGTGAACCGCATCGTACTGTCGCCGTCCGAGGCAATGAAGCAAGGGATCTGGCAGGGCGACGACAAGCGTATCGCTCTGTCTGGCGACTTTGGCCGGGAGATTGTCGAGGCCGTGGGACGCCGCGCCGGCAGCAAGATCAAGCTGCCGTGGCAACTCGAAACCGTCCACGCCAAGCGCAAGCGCCTAGAAGGCATGGGCATCTATACCGGCAGCGAGTACCGCGCCGCCCTGCGCGAGTTCGCCGACCTGCAGCAGGCGATGGCAACCCCGGACAAAATCAAGCAGATGGAGCGGGCCATGATTGGCCGGCGCAGCGACGGGCTCGACTTCTTCCCGACCAGCGAAGCGGTGGTGGATGCCATGCTGGAGGCGGCCGAGATTGCCGAAGGCATGGGGGTACTGGAGCCGTCCGCCGGCATGGGCCATATTGCCGACGCGATCCGTGAGAAAACTGGAGTGGAGCCTGACGTGGTTGAGCTGTCCGGTGAGCGCCGTGAACTGCTCCAGGCCAAGGGCTACCACCTGGCCGGCGATGACTTCATGGCTATGCAGCCGCGTACCTTCTACACCTTCGGCGACGTGTTCCAGGCGCCGGATGGCACCAAGGGCATCATGCACGGTGGCGCCGCCTGGAGCGGGCGCGCCAGCTTGCACGCGATCAACGAGGATGGCAGCGAAGGCAAGATGCTCGGCTGGTACGACCGTGACGAGCTGACCGGCATCGAGCAGCGCGGTTCGTGGAGCGGCTACGACCGCATTGTGATGAATCCGCCTTTCTCCAAGGGCCGGGATATTCAGCACGTCCAGCACGCCTACAGCCTGCTCAAGCCGGGCGGGCGCCTGGTGGCGATCATGGGTGAGGGTGCATTCTTCCAGAGCAATTCGGCGGCCGAGGGCTTCCGTGCCTGGCTGGATGACCTGGGCGCGACCAGCGAGCGCCTGCCGGAAAACTCCTTTATGGATGCTGCGCTGCCGGTCAACACCGCCGTCAACGCGCGCATGGTGGTGATCGACAAGCCGGCCACCGACACCTCGGGCATCACCGCCGACAGCGCGCGTCGTGCTGCCGTGCGGGCACGGGTCGCAGCGAACAACTACAGCCGCGAGGACGAGAATTTCCTGCAGGGGATGCTCAAGGCGCTGTATGAGAAAACCGGCAATAGCGTGCTGGAGCACAAGCTATCGACCTGGCTCGACAGTCGCTATCAGCGCCTGGAGGCGGTTGATCAGCTCTATGCCGAGCACGACAAAGCCTTTGCTGGCAAGGACGATGTGCTATTCAGCCGGCGGCCGGTCAATGTAGCCCGAGGAGCAACGCCCGTCCTTTCGCATGATGCAGTAAAAGCCATCGTCGAAAGGGTTAATGCCCGCCTCAACCTTGGCACGCAGCTCGCGGTCTATCGCAGCGAGGCGGAGCTTTTCGCTGCGGCGCCAGAAATAGAGCGGCAGGCAGAAAATGATCAGGCCAAGGGCCAGATAAATGCCGTGTATCACAACGGTAAAGTCCATGTAGTCACCAGTGCGTTCGTGTTTGAAGCCGATGTTGAGGGGGCTATTTTGGATGCGCTGGCCCATGAGGGGCAGGGCCACTATGGCATCCGCGCCCTGTTCCGTGGCGACCGGCAGGCTATTGACACGGCGCTGCGCGAGTTCTTCGCCGCGATTGGCGGGGTGGCTGGCGTGCGCCGGCTGGCCGCCAAGAACGATATTGACCTGAGCCTGTACCTGAATACCGCCGCCAGTATGGGCGAGCGGCAGCGTGCCGGCTACCTGGCCGACGAGCTGCTGGCGCACCTGCAGGGCAAGGCAGCCACGGCCAGCCTGACCCAGCGCGCCGCTGCCGCAGCGAAGGCGTACCTGGGCGCGATCCGCGAGTGGCTGCGCAATCATGGCTTTACCAATCTGGCCAAAGGCACGGACGCGGATATTGCGCTGCTGCTCAAGCGCATGCGGGATGCGTCTACGCTGGCGGCTTCTTCGGCCAAGGGCGCGCCGCGTTTCAGCCTGCGCCCGCTGCAGACCAAGAGCGAGGCGTTCAAGCGCTGGTTCGGCAAAAGCAAGGTGGTGGGCGCGGACGGCCAGCCGCTGAACCTGTACCACGGCACCGCCGCTGACTTCACTGTGTTCGACCAGAGCCGAGCCGGGTTGAGTACGGGCCACACCACCGCGCCGCTGGGCATTTTCCTGACGAGCGATGGCAGGTCGGCCCGCGCCTACGCCGAAAAGGCCAGCGACGGCATACCTGGCTATGGCCGCGTCATGGATCTGTACGCCTCGATCCAGAACCCCTACCTGATGAGCGTGGAGGAATCGCAGGAGGTGGGAAGCCCGCTGGAGGCCCGCCGCCTACGCACGCGCCTGGAGCAGCAGGGCTATGACGGCATCCGCCTGAAAGGTACGCCAGTGTGGATCGCCTTCAACAACTATCAGGTCAAGTCGGCCACCGATAACGTCGGAACCTTCGACGAGTTCGACCCTGACATCCGGTTCAGCCGTTCCGCAGTGCGCGACATGGCCAGCAATGCGGCAAATGCCATTGCATCGGTCAGCGTGCAGGACGTGAAGCGCAGCGCGCTTGGCAAGTGGACTGACTTCTTGAGCCTGGGCCTGCAGTCGCTTGGTCGTCGGCAATTGGTTGATCTGTATGACGGCATGCTGCCGATGCGCAAGTACGCCAAGCTGGTCGAGCGGATGGACGCCGACAAGAACGACACAGGCGCAGCGGCTGACGAGTTGGCGCGGCGCTGGGGCAAGCTGAAGGACAGCGGCAAGCTGGCCGATTTGATGCACGAAGCGACCCTGGCACAGACAGACGCCGACCCGTTGGTGCCGGAAAGCAAGGCGGTGAACCCTGGCCGGCGCGACGCGCTGATCAAGCAGTTCGAGCAGCTTTCCCCGGAGGCGCAGGCGATCTACCGCGAGGCCCGCGACGCCTACAAGGCGCACCACAGGAACGTGATCGAGGCGATCAAGGAGCGCGTCAAGCGCAGCGAAATGGGTAGCGAGCGCAAGGCGGAACTGCTGCGCAAGATGGACAGCGAGTTCTACAAGGCGATCCAGGGCGTTTACTTCCCGCTGGCGCGCTTTGGCAGCTATGTGGTGGCGGTCAATGGCCCGGACGGCAAGATCGCCAGCGTCCACCGCGCGGAAACCATGGGCGAAGCCAATGCCCTGCGCGAACAACTGCAGCAGAAATTCCCCCGCGACAGCGGCTATGACGTGGGCAAGGTCACGCTGGACAAGGAGTTTATCGCCAGCCGCGATTCGGTGAGCCGGGGCTTTATGTCGGAGCTGTACGGGGCGTTGGATGGCATGAAGCTGCCGTCGAGCCAACTGGCCGAGCTGGAGGACACGCTGGGGCAACTGTACCTGGCGTCCATGCCTGATCTGTCCTGGGCCAAGCACGGCATCCACCGCAAGGGCACCGCCGGTTTCAGTGACGACGCTCGGCGCGCCTTTGCGCAGAACCTGTTCCATGGCGCGCGCTACCTGGCCAAGCTGCGTTACGGGGATCGCATGCAGGACGAGCTGGATCGCATGCAGAAGTACGCCGACGCGCGCAAGCAGGATGCCGACTACGACCAGCCCAAGGCGCAGCGCGTCATCGACGAAATGGTCAAGCGCCATGAGTCGATGATGAACCCGAAATCAAATCCGCTCTCTACCGCGCTGACCAGCTTTGGCTTCATCTACTACCTCGGCCTGTCTCCTGCCGCCGCCGTGGTCAACCTGACGCAGACGGCGCTGGTGGCTTATCCGGTCATGGGGGCAAAGTGGGGTTTCAATAAGTCCGCTGCCGCCTTGATGAAAGCCTCGAACGAGGCTGTGCGAGGCAAGAACGACATCACCAAGTCGCTGAGCCCGGAAGAGCTGAAGGCGTTTGAGAAAGCGGTGCGCGACGGGACGATTGACGTGACCCAGGCGCACGATCTGGCCGGCATCGCTCAGGGCGAAGACTCCAAGGTGATGTGGAAGATTCGCCCGGTCATGCGCATGGCCAGCTACATGTTCCACCAGGCTGAAGTATTCAACCGGCAAGTAACCTTCGTCGCCTCGTACCGCCTGGCCCGCGAGGCCGGCGCAAGCACTACGGCCGCCTATGAGCAAGCCAAGAAGGCAACCTACGACGGGCACTTTGACTATTCGGCCAGCAACCGGCCGCGCCTGATGCAGGGTAATGTGGCCAAGGTGGTGCTGCTGTTCAAACAGTACGCGCAGAACATGATCTACACGCTGACGCGCAATACATACCAGGCCTTTGCCGGCGAATCGCCAGCGGTGCGCAAGGAGGCGCGCAAGACTATTGGCGCCATCCTGGCGCTGCATGCGGCCGCCGCTGGCGTGCTCGGCCTGCCGCTCGTAGGCCCGCTGTTGGCGCTGGCATCTGCGGTAGGCGGTGACGACGATGAGCCATGGGATGCCGAGGTGGCGCTGCGCAACCTGCTGGCCGACGCGCTTGGGCCGAAGGCATCGGAAGTCATCGCGCGTGGCCTATCTCGCCTTGGCCCGGCGGATATCTCGGGGCGGGTGGCGCTGAACAACCTGCTGCTGCCGGATGTGCAGGAGGGGCTGGAGGGCAAGAAGCTGGCCGAAGCGTGGACTTCGGCCATGCTCGGCCCGGTGGCCGGCATCTTCACCAATGCCGCCGTAGGGGCCAATCACATTGCCGAAGGCCGTTATGCGATGGGCTTGGAAAGCATGCTGCCAGTGGCGCTGCGCAACCCCCTCAAGTCCCTGCGCTATGCCGACGAAGGTGTGGTTGATCGCTCAGGTGTAGTGGTGCTCGATGAGGTGGGCATAGCTGGCATTGCCAGTCAGCTTGCTGGCTTCTCGCCCTCTGAAGTACGCCTGTCTTTTGAGGGCAAGTCGGCGATCTTTAACGCGGATCGGCGCTTGAGCGACCGGCGCTCCGAGCTGATGACACAGTTTGCGCGAGCCGCCATGGAGGGCGATCAGAAGGGCATGGCAGAGGCAAGGGAGGCGATTGCCGCTTTCAACCAGAAGAACCCCAGCCGGCGCATTCAGGCGAACCACCTGATGCAAAGCGTGCAGGCGCGGCGCCGCAGAATTGCGCAAGCGGAGGACGGCGTTTACCTGCCGCGTAACCGTGCCGATGCACGAGAAGCGGGGCGCTTTGCCAATCCAGAGTAGCTAGGCCATGGATGGCCGGTCTGGCCTTCTCGCTGATACCCCTGTAGGGCTTGGCCGCCCAAGTCGGGTGGCCAAGACTCCACGCCATTGACAAGGGCATGGCGCCCAAGAATCTATGGGAAGGGTGGCCGCATGGCGGACAAGGCTGGAATTGCAAATGAAGTAGTTGGCGCAGCGGTCGCCAACAAGGTCACTCAAGTGGGCGCGGCAGCCGGCCTAACCGGCTGGCTGATGTCAGTGAACTGGATCGGCTGGGCTGGCGTTGCTATTGCACTGGCTGGCTTTGGCGTCAATTTGTACTTCCAGCACAGGCGGGACAAGCGTGAACAGACCGAGAGCCTGGCGCGCATTGAAGCCTTGCGCGGGCGTTGTGACGTATGAACCGCCAGCGGACGCTGGTGGCGGCGCTGGCGATCAGCTCGGCGGGCTTTGCCGCCTGGCAGGCCAGCGAGGGCTATAGCCCGACCCCCTACATTCCCACCGCCGGAGACGTGCTGACTATCGGGCACGGCTCAACCCGATACGAGGACGGCACACCGGTGAAGCTCACCGACCCACCGATCACCCGTGAGCGCGCCGAGCAACTGGCGCGCAACCTTATGGCCAAAGATGAGCAGTTGTTTCGGGCATCGATGCCGGGCGTCAAGTTGTACCAGGCCGAGTACGATCTTTATCTGGATTTTGTCGGCCAGTACGGCATCGGCAACTGGCGGCAGTCATCCATGCGTCGCCACCTGCAGGCCGGCGAATATCGGGCGGCTTGTGATGCCCTGCTGAAATGGCGGTTCCAGGCCGGGCGCGACTGCAAGCTGCCGCAGAACTGGGGGCCGAAAGGCTGCCGGGGCGTGTGGACGCGCCAACAGGAGCGGCATGCCAAGTGTATCGCCGCCCAGGAGTGAAGGGTATGAAGGAGAGGATCGTGGGCGCCCTGCTTGCCGTAGCCGCCTTGGCGCTACTGGCTGGCATGGGGTTTGTGGCGGGGCGAGCCTCAATGCTGCGCGAGTACGGCGAGCTGGCTGGCCAGGTGGAGCAGCAGATCCAGCAGGCCGAGAGGAAGCTGGCCGAGCTGACTGCGCAACGGGACATAAAGCAGGCGGCGCTGAACAAGGCCGCTGCCGATCAGGAGAGGAAGGATGCAGATGCGAAAGCTGAAATTGATCGCCTTGCTGGCGAGCTTGAGTCTCGCCCTGTGCGCGTGCGGATCGTCACCAGTCCAGCCGGGAGTTGTAGTGGAGGCGCCGCAGGTGACGCAGCCGCCAGTGCCGAAGATCGTGCAGGAGACGCCGGCACGGCCGACGGGGTACTACCGGCAGAAAATACTCGACGCCTTAGCGCAGCCCTGACCGAGATCGAGACGCTGAGCGCGGCGTACAGCTCGTGCCGGGCCAGGCTGATGCCATGAAAGCGGGGTGTTGAATATAGAGAACGGCCCGACTTCGGCGACTACTGTAGGAAAATACAGTGTGTAAGTCATTGATTTTTCGTGTACTTTTGCCGGGTTTTCAAGCGCTTGGAAATCACCCTTTTTCCTTGCATTTCAATAGGTTAGGCATGACTCACCGCCATCTTGACATGGTGGGGGTCGTTGGTTCGAGTCCAATTGTGCCTACCAAATCGATAAAAGGGGTCGCTAAGCGACCCCTTTTTTATTGCTCGAATTTTTCGAGCAGGCTTTGCGTATTTGTTGCAGGCGGCTGCTTGTCAGGGCTCAGGCTTTCTGAAAGCATCCGCACTCTTTACTTCCAGTGACTTGGTTCGGTCTGGTTGGCCTTTGGGCTCCTGCCATTGTTAGGCGGGTATACCGCCGAATCGCTTCCTGGCTCATCCCAACCCACGTGACCTTTGGTAGGGGTCACCACTAGGAGAGGAGGCGCCATGCCCATCATTACTCTTCCCGACGGCAGTCAACGTTCGTTCGATCATCCGGTATCCGTGCTGGAGGTCGCTCAATCCATTGGTGCGGGTCTGGCCAAGGCCACCCTGGCAGGCAAGGTAAACGGCAAGCAGGTCGATGCCTGTGACGTGATCGATACCGATGCCACCTTGCAGATCATCACGCCGAAGGACGAAGAGGGGCTGGAAATCATCCGCCACTCCTGCGCTCACCTGGTTGGGCATGCAGTCAAGCAGCTGTATCCGAACGCCAAGATGGTGATCGGCCCGGTTATCGATGAAGGCTTCTATTACGACATCGCCATCGATCGTCCTTTCACGCCGGAAGACATGGCGGCCATCGAAAAGCGCATGGCCGAGTTGATCGAGAAAGACTACGACGTCATCAAGAAGATGACCCCGCGCGCCGAGGTCATCGAGCTGTTCAAAGCTCGTGGCGAGGAATACAAGCTGCGCCTGATCGACGACATGCCGGACGAAACGGCCATGGGTCTGTACTTCCATGAAGAGTACGTCGACATGTGCCGCGGCCCGCACGTGCCGAACACGCGCTTCCTCAAGGCGTTCAAGCTGACTCGCATTTCCGGCGCCTACTGGCGCGGTGACTCGAAGAACGAGCAACTGCAGCGTGTTTACGGCACTGCCTGGGCGGACAAGAAGCAGCTGGCTGCTTATATCCAGCGCATCGAAGAGGCTGAAAAACGCGATCACCGTCGCATCGGCAAGCAGCTGGATCTGTTCCACCTGCAGGAAGAAGCGCCGGGCATGGTGTTCTGGCACCCCAATGGCTGGACTGTCTATCAGGTGCTGGAGCAGTACATGCGCCAGGTGCAGCGTGAGAACGGCTACGTGGAGGTGCGCACACCGCAGGTGGTCGATCGCATCCTGTGGGAGCGTTCCGGGCATTGGTCCAACTACGCCGAAAACATGTTCACCACGGCTTCGGAAAACCGCGACTACGCGGTCAAACCGATGAACTGCCCGTGCCACGTGCAGATCTTCAATCAGGGTCTGAAGTCCTACCGCGACCTGCCGCTGCGCCTGGCCGAGTTCGGTGCTTGCCACCGCAACGAGCCGTCCGGCGCGCTGCACGGCATCATGCGTGTGCGTGGCTTCGTGCAGGACGATGCGCATATCTTCTGCACCGAAGAGCAGGTGAAGAAGGAAGCGGCCGATTTCATCAAGCTGACCCTGCAGGTCTATTCGGACTTCGGTTTCACCGATATCGCCATGAAGCTCTCGACTCGTCCCGCCAAGCGCGTTGGCTCCGATGAGTTGTGGGATCGTGCCGAGGGTGCGCTGGCCGAGGCGCTGAATGAGTCCGGTCTGGCTTGGGAATATCAGCCGGGCGAGGGTGCCTTCTACGGTCCGAAGATCGAATTCACCCTGCGTGACTGCCTGGGTCGTAACTGGCAGTGCGGTACGCTGCAGTACGATCCGAACCTGCCTGAGCGTCTGGATGCCAGCTACATCGCCGAAGACAACAACCGCAAACGCCCGGTCATGTTGCACCGCGCGATCCTCGGTTCGTTCGAGCGCTTCATCGGTATGCTGATCGAGCACTATGCCGGTTCCTTCCCGGCTTGGCTCGCGCCGACCCAGGCGGTGATCATGAATATCACCGACAAGCAGGCCGATTTTGCCCGTGAAGTCGAGAAAACTCTCAATCAAAGCGGTTTTCGTGCCAAGGTTGACTTGAGAAACGAAAAGATCGGCTTTAAAATCCGCGAGCATACCTTGCTCAAGGTTCCCTATCTCTTGGTTATTGGAGATCGGGAGGTCGAGACTCGATCCGTTGCTGTCCGTACCCGTGAAGGCGTCGATCTGGGCTCTCTGCCCATCGAGCAGTTCGCCGCACAGTTGCAGCAAGCGGTTTCCCGGCGTGGTCGCCAAGATTTGGAGTAATAACTATTAAGCGTGAAATGAGACAGGACAAGCGGGCCGCCCCTAAGGCGCCGATCAACGAAAACATCACCGCTCGTGAAGTGCGCCTGATTGGCGCTGACGGCGAGCAGGTCGGTATTGTTTCGATCGATGAGGCATTGCGCGTGGCTGAAGAAGCCAAGCTGGATCTGGTAGAGATCTCAGCTGACGCAGTACCACCCGTTTGCCGCATCATGGACTACGGCAAGCACCTGTTCGAGAAGAAGAAGCAGGCTGCTATCGCCAAGAAGAATCAGCACCAGCAACAGATCAAAGAAATCAAGTTTCGTCCAGGGACGGAAGAAGGGGATTACCAGGTAAAACTACGCAACCTGGTACGTTTCCTTGAAGATGGGGATAAGGCCAAGGTATCTCTGAGATTCCGCGGTCGTGAGATGGCTCACCAGGAGCTGGGTATGGAGCTGCTCAAGCGGGTCGAACAAGACCTGATCGAGCTTGGCACCGTAGAACAGCATCCTAAGCTGGAAGGACGCCAGCTGATGATGGTTATCGCACCCAAGAAGCGTAAATAATCTACCGGGCACTGGCAGGCCTGATGGTTATCAGTAGTTAATGAATGCGGAGTACAAAACATGCCAAAAATGAAAACCAAGAGCGGTGCTGCAAAGCGCTTCCTGAAGACTGCTACAGGCTTCAAGCACAAGCACGCTTTCAAGAGCCACATCCTGACCAAGATGTCCACGAAACGTAAGCGCCAGCTGCGTGGCAGTTCGCTGATCGGTCCGTCGGACAAAGCTAAAGTCGAGCGCATGCTGCGCGTTCGTTAATTCGGTCAAGATACTTAGAGGTAATTACTCATGGCTCGTGTTAAGCGTGGCGTTATCGCTCGTGCTCGTCACAAAAAGATTCTGAAACTGGCTAAAGGCTACTACGGCGCTCGTTCGCGCGTGTTCCGTGTTGCCAAGCAGGCTGTCATCAAGGCTGGTCAATATGCCTACCGTGACCGTCGTCAGAAAAAACGTCAGTTCCGCGCACTGTGGATCGCTCGTATCAACGCTGGTGCTCGCGTCAACGGTCTGTCCTACAGCCGTCTGATCGCTGGCCTGAAGAAAGCGTCGATCGAAATCGACCGTAAGGTTCTGGCTGATCTGGCTGTGAACGAAAAAGCGGCGTTTGCTGCGATTGTCGAGAAAGCTAAGGCCGTTCTGGCTTAAGTCCCCCGACAATCACCGGGTTCGCCCGGTGGCAACGTCAAAGATAGGGGAAGAGCCTTAACAGCTCTTCCCCTATTTCGTATCTGGAGTCTGTAAATGGAAAATCTGGATGCATTGGTCTCGCAAGCGCTTGAGGCCGTGCAACGAAGTGAAGATGTCAATGCCCTGGAACAGCTCCGGGTTCAGTACCTTGGCAAGAAAGGCGAACTGACCGCCCTGATGCAGACTCTGGGCAAGCTGTCGGCCGAAGAGCGCCCACAGGCTGGCGCCCTGATCAATACTGCCAAGAATCAAGTGCAAGACGCCCTGAATGCCCGCAAATCCGTGCTTGAGCAGGCCCTGCTCGCCGAGAAGCTGGCGTCCGAGCGGATTGACGTGACCCTGCCTGGCCGTGGCCAGGCATCCGGTGGTCTGCACCCGGTCACTCGCACGCTCGAGCGTGTCGAGCAGTTCTTCACCCATATCGGCTACAACGTGGCCGAGGGTCCGGAAGTCGAAGACGACTACCACAACTTCGAGGCGCTCAACATCCCTGGCCACCACCCGGCGCGGGCGATGCACGACACCTTCTATTTCAACGCGAACATGCTGCTGCGTACCCACACCTCGCCGGTGCAGGTACGCACCATGGAATCGCAGCAGCCGCCGATCCGTATCGTTTGCCCTGGTCGTGTGTATCGCTGCGACTCCGATATCACCCACTCGCCGATGTTCCACCAGGTCGAAGGCCTGCTGGTCGACGAGGACATCAGCTTCGCTGACCTCAAGGGCACCATCGAGGAATTCCTGCGGGTGTTCTTCGAGAAGCCACTGGGCGTGCGTTTCCGTCCGTCCTTCTTCCCCTTCACCGAGCCGTCGGCCGAAGTCGACATGCAGTGCGTGATGTGCTCCGGCAAGGGTTGCCGCGTGTGCAAGCAGACCGGCTGGCTGGAAGTGATGGGATGCGGCATGGTGCATCCGAACGTGCTGCGCATGAGCGGCATCGACCCGGAAAAATACTCCGGTTTCGCCTTTGGCATGGGCGTCGAACGCCTGGCCATGCTGCGTTATGGCGTCAACGACTTGCGCCTGTTCTTCGATAACGACCTGCGGTTCCTGGCGCAATTTCGCTAGCAGCCGCCCCTCGTGATCGAATTCGTTTAAGGAGAACAGACAACATGAAATTCAGTGAACAGTGGCTGCGCAGCTGGGTGAATCCCGATGTATCTCGTGAGGATCTGGTCGCGCGCCTGTCCATGGTCGGCCTCGAAGTCGACGCGGTACAGCCGGTGGCCGGTGCCTTCAGTGGCATCGTGGTCGGTGAGATTCTCAGCGCCGAACAGCACCCGGACGCCGACAAGCTGCGTGTATGCCAGGTGAGCAATGGCAGCGAGACCTTCCAGGTCGTTTGCGGCGCGCCCAATGCCCGCGCCGGCATCAAGATTCCGTTCGCCATGATCGGTGCCGAACTGCCGGGCGACTTCAAGATCAAGAAGGCCAAACTGCGCGGCGTGGAATCCCAGGGCATGCTGTGCTCGGCTTCCGAACTCCAGATCAGCGAAGACAACAGCGGCCTGATGGAACTGGCGGCCGATGCGCCGGTAGGTAGCGACATTCGCTCCCACCTGCAACTGGACGACGCCAGCATCGAGATCGGCCTGACCCCTAACCGTGGTGACTGCCTGTCGCTCGCCGGCCTGGCTCGGGAAGTAGGCGCCATGTACAGCGCTTCCGTTTCGCCAGTCGCTATCGACGCCGTTGCGCCTGCGCATGACGAAGTGCGCCCTGTCGAGGTGCTCGCGCCCAAGGCTTGCCCGCGTTACCTCGGTCGCGTGGTGCGTAACGTTGACCTGTCTCGCCCGACCCCGCTGTGGATGGTCGAGCGCCTGCGTCGTTCCGATATTCGTAGTATCGATGCGGCGGTGGACATCACCAACTACGTGATGCTCGAGCTGGGCCAGCCGATGCACGCCTTCGACCTCGCCGAAATCAATGGCGGCATTCGCGTGCGCATGGCTGAAGAGGGCGAGAAGCTGGTGTTGCTCGACGGCCAGGAAGTCAGCTTGCGTGCCGATACGCTGGTTGTCGCTGATCATGGCCGCGCGCTGGCCATAGCCGGCGTGATGGGCGGTGAGCACAGCGGTGTGAGCGACAATACCCGCGATCTGTTCCTGGAAAGCGCTTTCTTCGACAACATCGCTGTCGCTGGTAAGGCTCGTTCCTATGGCCTGCACACCGACGCGTCGCACCGCTTTGAGCGCGGTGTCGACTCGCAGCTGGCACGTAAGGCAATGGAGCGTGCTACTGCGCTGCTGCTGGAAATCGTCGGCGGCGAAGCAGGCCCGATCATCGAAGCGAGTAGCGAGGCGGACCTGCCTAGCGTGGCGCCGATCACTCTGCGTGCCGAGCGTGTCAGCCAGATGCTGGGCATGGATATGGACGGTGTCGAGGTCGAGCGTCTGCTCACTGCACTGGGGCTGGGCGTCAGCGCTCAGGGTGCCGGCCAGTGGCTGGTCAGCGTGCCGAGTCATCGCTTCGACATCAGCCTGGAGGTGGACCTGATCGAAGAACTGGGTCGTCTGTATGGCTACAACCGTCTGCCGGTACGCTACCCGCAAGCTCGCCTGGCGCCGCAGACCAAAGCCGAAGCGCGTGCGGAACTGCCGGCACTGCGTCGTCTGCTGGTCGCCCGTGGTTATCAGGAAGCGATCACCTACAGCTTCATCGACCCGAAGATCTTCGAGCTGTTCACTCCAGGCGTAGAGCCGCTGCAACTGGCCAATCCGATCTCTGCCGATATGGCCGCCATGCGTTCCTCGCTGTGGCCGGGTCTGGTCAAGGCACTACAGCACAACCTCAATCGCCAGCAGTCGCGCGTGCGCCTGTTCGAGAGCGGCCTGCGTTTTGTTGGTCAGCTGGAAGGTCTGCAGCAAGAGGCCATGCTCGCTGGCGTGATCACCGGCAGCCGCCTGCCCGAAGGTTGGGCCAACAGCCGTGATAGCGTCGACTTCTATGATCTGAAGGCCGATGTCGAGGCGCTGCTGGGTTATGCCGGTGCAGCTGATGCTTTCAGCTTCGTGCCGAGCGAGCATCCTGCTCTGCATCCGGGCCAGACTGCTCGCATCGAACGGGAAGGGCGCCTAGTTGGTTTCATGGGGGCTCTGCATCCTGAGTTAGCCAAGACATTGGGCCTGGATCAGTCGGTGTTCCTCTTCGAGCTGGTGCTGGCTGAAGTGGCTGCTGGCCGCATGCCGGCGTTCAGCGAGTTGTCGCGCTTCCCTGAAGTGCGTCGCGACCTGGCGCTGCTGGTCGATCGCGAGCAGCCGGCCGAGGCTGTGCTGGGCGCAATCCGTGAAACGGCGGGAGAATGGCTGACAGACCTCAAGCTATTTGACGTCTATCACGGTAAAGGCATTGATCCGCTTAGAAAAAGCCTTGCCGTCGGCTTGACCTGGCAACATCCATCGCGCACTCTTAATGACGATGAGGTGAGTACTACTACGCAAAATATCCTCACCTGCCTCGAACAAAGGTTCAACGCCACGTTAAGGAAGTAGCGTATGGGGGCTCTGACGAAAGCTGAGATGGCGGAACGTCTGTATGAAGAGCTCGGCCTGAACAAACGAGAAGCCAAGGAACTGGTGGAGCTGTTTTTTGAAGAGATCCGCCAGGCTCTTGAGCTGAACGAACAGGTCAAGCTGTCCGGGTTCGGCAACTTCGACTTGCGCGATAAGCGCCAGCGACCCGGCCGTAACCCGAAAACAGGGGAAGAGATTCCAATCACGGCTCGCCGTGTGGTCACTTTTCGTCCAGGGCAAAAATTGAAAGCCAGGGTCGAGGCCTATGCTGGAACCAAGTCATAACGACGAACTACCGGCAATTCCCGGCAAACGCTACTTCACCATTGGTGAGGTCAGTGAACTCTGCGCGGTCAAGCCCCACGTTCTACGTTACTGGGAACAGGAATTCCCACAACTGAACCCGGTAAAGCGGCGGGGCAACCGTCGCTATTACCAGCGTCAGGATGTGCTGATGATTCGGCAGATTCGTGCGCTTCTGTACGATCAAGGCTTCACCATCGGTGGCGCACGCCAGCGCCTTTCTGGTGACGAAGCCAAAGACGACACTACTCAGTACCGCCAGCTGATCAAGCAGATGATTGCCGAGCTTGAAGACGTTTTGCACGTGCTGAAGAAGTAGGCCCAAGAAAAAGTTGCCTTATTTCAAAAGCTTAATGTATAGTTCCTCCCGCTTTCGGTCATTCGGAAGCATTGTCGGGGCGTAGCGCAGCCCGGTAGCGCACTTGCATGGGGTGCAAGGGGTCGAGTGTTCGAATCACTCCGTCCCGACCAAAAAACCCTAGAAAATCCAGTCACTTAGTGGTGACTGGATTTTTTTATGCCCGGTGATTTTGATCTTGCCCTTTAATAGCGCCTCTCTGGTTGCCAATTGGTTGCCAATTGAGATTGGCTTTTCTGTATTCTGAGTTGGGCTGAAACCGAGGGTTTTGGTTGTCTTTGTACTTGAAAAGTATCTTTGAGCAGGGAGCGCGAAGCAATTGGCCATTCTTACCGAGCACCAACGCCAGTATTACGCTTGGCTGCTAACCCGGCGAGCTTCTGGAGATTCGGTTGAATCGCTTGCTTCAACGCTGGTCGATTCACAGGTCGATCTCAACCCCCATCAGGTCGATGCGGCGCTGTTTGCATGCCGCAATCCACTGTCCCGCGGAGTGATCCTGGCCGATGAGGTGGGGCTGGGTAAAACCATCGAGGCCGGGCTGGTCATCTCCCAGCGTTGGGCCGAGCGTCGTCGACGCATTCTGATCATAGTGCCGGCCAACCTGCGCAAGCAGTGGCACCAGGAGTTGCAGGACAAGTTCAACCTGCAAGGCCTGATTCTGGAAACCAAGAGTTACAACGCGCTCCGCAAGCAAGGTGTCGGCAATCCTTTCGTGTTCGCCAGCGGTCCGGTGATCTGCTCTTATCAGTTCGCCAAGGCCAAGGCGAAGGACGTCAAGGCCATTTCCTGGGATCTGGTGGTGCTGGATGAAGCGCACCGCCTGCGCAACGTTTACAAGAACAACAACGTCATCGGCAAAACGTTGAAGGATGCGCTGGCCCACGTACATTCCAAGGTACTGCTTACTGCAACGCCGCTGCAGAACTCCCTGCTTGAACTCTACGGGCTGGTAAGCATGATCGATGACCGAGTTTTCGGTGATATCGACAGCTTCCGCGCCCAGTTCGTCAACACCGAACGCGAGCAGGCCTTTGGTGGTCTGCGGCAGCGCCTGGGTAGCGTCTGCAAGCGCACCCTGCGCCGTCAGGTGCAGCAGTACGTTCCCTATACCGCAAGGCGCGCGATTGTTCAGGAGTTCACCCCTAGCCAGGAGGAGCGTGAGCTATCCGGTCTGGTGGCCGAATACCTGCGTCGGCCGAACCTCAATGCCCTGCCCGAAGGCCAGCGGCAACTGATTTCTCTGGTGCTTTGGAAACTGCTTGCGTCCTCGACCCATGCGATTGCCGGGGCTTTGGACACAATGGCCAGACGCCTGCAGGGGAATCTCGATAAAGCGTCTGAAGTCATCGATCTCACGCAGAGTCTGGATGAGGACTATGAGGGCCTCGATGAGCTGGCCGATGAAAGTGAAAAGGAGCTGGGAAGCGAAGAGGTCGTTACTCTGACCTCTGGCGAGCGTGATGCCATCGCCGCTGAAATCGCCGAGCTTCAGCGGTTCAAGAACCTGGCCACCAGCATCCGCGAGAACGCCAAGGGCAAGGCGCTGCTGATCGCCCTGGAGCGTGCCTTTGCCGAGCTCGAGCGCCTCGGCGCCGCACGCAAGGCTATCATCTTCACTGAGTCGCGGCGCACCCAGGACTACCTGATGTCGTTGCTTGCCGACACGCCCTATGGCGACGGCATTGTGCTGTTCAACGGCACTAACACCGATGCCACGGCCCAGCGCATCTACAAGGACTGGCTGCAACGCCACGCGGGCAGTGATCGCATCACGGGCTCCAAGACCGCCGATACCCGCGCCGCGCTTGTCGAGCACTTCAAGGAGCGCGGCACCATCATGATCGCCACCGAAGCAGGGGCTGAAGGTATCAACCTGCAGTTCTGTTCGCTGGTGATCAACTACGACCTGCCCTGGAACCCTCAGCGCATCGAGCAGCGCATCGGCCGCTGTCACCGCTATGGCCAGAAGCACGATGTGGTAGTGGTGAACTTCGTCGACCGCAGCAATGAAGCGGACGCTCGGGTCTACGAACTGCTGGCTGAGAAATTCCAGCTGTTCGAGGGCGTATTCGGCGCAAGCGATGAGGTACTGGGCTCTATTGGCTCCGGTGTCGACTTCGAGCGTCGCATTGCCGACATTTACCAGAACTGCCGCGATCCCGAGGAGATCCGTCGTAGCTTTGAACAGCTGCAACTGCAGCTGTCCGGGGAAATCAGCGAAGCGATGGTCAAGACCCGTCAGGTGCTGCTGGAAAACTTCGACGAAGAAGTGCAGGACAAGCTGCGTATCCGTGCCGAAGACAGTAGCGCCACTCGCAACCGATTCGAACGCCTGCTGCTCGACCTGACCCGCGCCGAACTCGACGACTACGCTCACTTTGATGGCGACAGCTTCGAGTTGCACAGGCTGCCGTCCGGGAGTGCCGAAGGTATCGCCTTGGGGCGTTATGAGCTGCCACGCCGTGCCGGTGAGTCGCATCTGTACCGTCTCGGCCACCCGTTGGCAGCCTGGGTGATCGACCAGGCCAAGAGCCGTTCGCTCGACCAGCCATCTGCCGCCAGACTGGTCTTTGATTACGCCGCCTATGGCACGCGGATCAGCACACTGGAGCCTTTGCGTGGTCAGTGTGGACGGCTGACCCTGAAGCTGTTCTCTGTCGAAGCGCTGGGCAAGCTAGAGCAGCATCTGGTTGTTTCTGCTGTTACCGCTGACGGGCAGGCGCTGCCCGAGGATGATCCGGAGAAGTTGCTGCGCCTTCCAGGACATCTGGAGCAGAGCGAATCCGCCGCCGCAGGATCCGTAGGGTTGGCCAGCGACCTGGAGCAACGCAAGAATCAGCTGCTGCGCGAGATCAACCAGCGCAACATGGGTTACTTCGAGCAGGAGGTCGCCAAGCTCGATGCCTGGGCTGACGACCTCAAGCTGGGGTTGGAGCAGGAAATCAAGGCGATTGATGGTGAGATTAAGGAGCGGCGCCGAATCGCGGCAACCGCGGCGACGCTGGAGGAGAAGCTCGGCTACCAGAAGCTGCAGCGCGAACTGGAAGGCAAGCGCAGCAAGCTACGCCGCGAGCTATTTGCCCGCCAGGATGAGATCGAGGAAGAGCGCAACGCGCTGATCGATCAGTTAGAGGCTCAGCTCAAGCAGCATGTCGTGGAGCAGACGCTGTTTACCGTGGAATGGGAGTTACTTTGATGTCAAATAGGGAAATGGCTCGTGGTTCGGTTTGGCGCCAGTGGGATCTGCATGTGCACACGCCAGCCTCATTTCATTGGCTCGGTAAAAAGTTCAAGGACTGTGCTGACGCCAACGAACGGCGTGACCTCATCGATCAAATGATCGACTCGCTGAACAAGGCCGAGCCTGCTGTCTTTTGCATCATGGACTACTGGACCTTTGATGGCTGGCTCGCACTCAAGGCAAGGCTCAAAGAGGTCGGAGCCCCAGCATTGCACAAGACGGTCTTCCCGGGTATCGAGCTCCGTCTGGCCGCTCCGATGAAGGGACGGCTCAATGCTCACGTCTTGTTCTCTGATGAGATTGAGGATCAGGCACTGCTCGATTTCAAGCAGGCTCTCACGATCGAGCTGGTAAACCGCCCTTTGTCAGACTCGGCCTTGATCCAGCTCGCCCGCGAAACGGGCACTGACAAACTGAAGACCCACGGATACGACAAGGCAGATGTGCTCGCATCCGACGAGAAGGCCTTGCTCGCTGGCGCCGTCGTTGCGGAACTCAACCCAGAGTCATACAGGTCAGCGATTGCCAAGGTCAAGCAAGGACAGGCCATCGGATTCATGCCCTTTGACACCAATGATGGGCTGGCTGACGTGAAGTGGCATGAGCACTACGCCTACGTCATGGGCCTCTTCCAGAGCTCGCCTATCTTCGAATCGCGCAGCGTCGATTTGCATGCAGCTTTCGCTGGTGTGATAACCGCAGGCAACGCTAAATTTTTTGACAACTTCTACAGTGCGCTGAAAGAGGTCCCGCGGCTTGCCGTGTCTGGCAGCGATGCGCATTGCTTCGTCGGCGTTGCCGGCGACAACAACAAGCGTGGTTACGGGGACTTCCCGTCTGACAAGAAGACTTGGATCAAGGCCGATCCAACTTTTCAGGGCCTCAAGCAGGCCATCCTGGAGCCAGCGAAACGGTCGTTTATTGGCGTGAAGCCGCCCAAGCTCCAATCCGTGGAAACGAGCAAGACTCACTTTATCGAGTCGATCGAAGTTGCGAAGACGGGTACCAAGACTGGTATCGGCAACTGGCTGCACGGCTGCGATCTGCCGCTCAATCCGGATCTTGTGGCAATCATTGGCAACAAAGGCAGCGGCAAGAGTGCCTTAGCCGATGTCATCGCAACACTCGGACATTCCCGCCAGGCGAAGCACTTTAGCTTTCTCAAGCGTGATCGCTTTCTGGGCAAAAGCGGAGATCCTGCGCGTCAATTTACGGGCACTTTGACCTGGATAGATGAGAGTATCGAGGCTCGCCCACTGGACGAGCTTCCGACAGAAGACAAACAAGAGCTGGTCCGCTACATCCCTCAGAACTACTTTGAGGAGCTTTGCAACGATCACGTTTCTGGCAAATCGGACGCCTTTGAGCAGGAGCTGCGAGCCGTCATCTTCTCTCACACCAGCGAGGAGATGCGTCTTGGCGCCCTCGATTTCGATCAGCTGACTGAGCAGCAGGAGCAAGTGCTGAGAAATCGACTTGGCGAATACCGCAAGGAGCTGAGGGTCGTCAATGCCACCATCGCGCGGATTGAAGATCAGCTGCAGCCGATTGAGGAGAAGAAGCTGACGGATCAGCTGTTGGTCAAGATGCGGGAGATCGAGGAACACCAGAAGATCAAACCCGCGGAGGTTGCGCCGCCGCCTGAAACGATGGAGCCCGAGCAGAAGCAAGCTGCGGACGCGCTTGCGGTCACGGCTCAGAAGATCGACGCCTCCACCAAGCGCTCGCAGCAGATCCAGGCTGAAGTCACGTTGAACGCCAAGATGCAGAAGGCTCTCGCCAACGCGAAAGAGCAACTGCGACTACTTCAGCGCTCCTTCGATCAAACTCAGCAGCTGGTTGCCCAAGACCTCGAGCTCGCAGGCTTGAACTGGAGCGACGTCGCGAAGTTGGAGGTCAAGACCAACTTGCTCGATGAGCGGTCTTCTGCCCTCACAGAACAGCAGTCGACT
This sequence comes from Pseudomonas sp. GW6, assembly GCA_048065775.1. Lineage (GTDB taxonomy): Bacteria > Pseudomonadota > Gammaproteobacteria > Pseudomonadales > Pseudomonadaceae > Aquipseudomonas. The sequence goes on along the minus strand of JBLUOL010000010.1, from coordinate 32,484 downwards.
CTTCAGATCGAGGCGGGCACTTTGGCCGGCGCCCTCGAGACCCTCGAGCAAGAGAAGAGGGCCCACGCGACCAAGCTCAACGCCCGTCAGCAGCAGTTCGAAACTTACCAGCACCAGTTCGCTGAATGGATAAAGAAGCTGGATGCCCTGACCGGCACGCCTACGGATCCAGACACCAAGGTGGGCCTGGAAACCAGACTGGCCCAGATCAAAGAGTTGCCCGCTAAGCGCGCGGAACTGCATGCTAAACGACTTCAGCTGACTGCCGAGATCTTCGACTCCTTGGATGCGCAGCGGAAGGCGCGAGAAGGACTCTTCAAACCAGTGCAAGACTTGATCAAGGCGAATGACTTGATCCGCGAGGACTACCGGCTTCAGTTTCAGGCGACGCTGGCCGCTTCGGCAGAGGCTATCGCGGAGCGCCTCTTCGCTTTGATCAAGCAGACGTCAGGTGTGCTGCGTGGCCAAGACGAGGCGCTGTTAACAGTCACGAAGCTGTTTGATCGTCACGACTTGAACACCAAGGAAGGCGCCCTGGCCTTTGCGAAGGACTTACATGAAACCCTTGAACAGGCCGCTAAGGGATCTGGCGCTGAGGTCGGTATCGCCAGCCTACTGAAGAAGGACCAATCGGCCGTTTCGGTTTACGACTTGATTTTCGGGCTCGATTTTCTCGAGCCAAGGTATTCACTGCTCTTCCAGGATACGCAGATTGAGCAGCTGTCTCCTGGCCAGCGCGGCGCGCTTTTGCTGATCTTCTATTTGCTGGTGGACAACGGCAAGACGCCTATCATCTTGGACCAGCCCGAAGAAAATCTAGACAACGAAACCGTGTACCGTCTCTTGGTTCCGGTGCTAACCGAGGCAAAAAAGAAGCGCCAGATCATCATGGTTACTCATAACCCGAACCTGGCGGTGGTCTGTGATGCAGAACAGATTATTTATGCATCCTTTGACCGAGCCTCAAACTGCAGCATCAACTACGTGTCTGGCTCATTGGAAAACCCACTACTGAACAGTGCGGTTGTGACCGTATTGGAAGGGACCAAGCCTGCATTCAATAATCGCTCTGGGAAATATCACTGACATGCTCTTCTATGGGCTTGCGTATATTCCCATGTTGGGCACTGGTAGTGAGGCGCCACGCCAGGGAGGGAGTCAGTAGTGCAAGCTAACATTAAAGGTCTGGTGGACCGGCTGGAGCTTTCCCAGGCTAAGGCCATGATGCCTCTCTATGAGGCCATTTCTAACGCCGTCGATGCTATCGAAGAGCATCAAGACGGCTTTAGAAACCACTCGATTCGTATTCGGCTGGTTGCTTCTCACGATCTCGCCCACCAAGCCGGCGACGGGACGCTGATCGTAGACGGCTTCGATGTCATTGACGACGGCGTCGGCTTTAATGACAAAAATCTGGCCTCTTTTAAAGAGGCCCACACGCTTTCAAAGGTGAAGCTTGGTGGTCGAGGCGTTGGCCGTTTTACCTTTCTGAAAGTGTTTTCATCCGTCCGAATTCGCAGTGTCTTCAAGCGCGAGTGGCAAGCCTTATTGCGTGAGTTCGACTTCAGCATCGAAGATGAGCTTAAGGGCGCTGATGTCACGACCGAGGTCGAACTGCCCCCGGGCACGACGACTTCTCTACGTGGCATGAATGAGAAGTTTCGCGCTGGGTGGCCCACACAACCCGAGACGATTGCCGAGCGTGTGATCACACATTTCTTGATCCGGTTTGCGGCCCGCTCCTGCCCGCCGATGACACTGGAATCACCTGGCCACGCGCCGATTGACCTGCACGCACTGTTCCAGTCCACGGTGCTGGCCCACATTGAAGAGCAGTTCTTCGATGTGTCCGGCCACACGTTCGCCTTGCAGGCCTATCGTCACCGTTATGGCCGTTCACGCCATGAGCTGAACCTATGCGCCAACGGGCGCGAAGTCACAACCACCAAGCTGCGTGACCTGCTGCCGGAGCTGCCAGAGAAGTTTCTGGATGACGAGCAGTCGCCGTACACCCTTATCGTGCTGGTGACCGGGGAGTACCTGGACGACCATGCCAACCAGGAGCGCACGCGGATCGCGTTCCAGAGCGATGAAGAGCCTGAGCTGGAGCAGACGCTGGTCTCCCGCCGCGCATTGAATCAGGGTATCACTGGCGCGCTGCGGCCCTTGCTCACTGGCGACTTGAAGTCAACCAATGAAGAAAAGCGCGTCCAGATCGAAAAATTCGTCGAGCAGGCGCCTGAGTACAGGGCGCTGACTCATCCTCGCTACCGAGAAATCATCGAGCAGAGGATTCAACCTGGCTTGTCAGACGAGAAGCTGGATGAGGCGCTTCTGCATGTCAAACGGGACGTTGAAGACAGTGTTCGTAAGGATCTGCGTCATGCGGCCACTTACTTTGAGAGTGAGTCATTTGAACAGTATGCCGAACGTTTCCAAACGCTCGCCGAACAGGCCAACGAACTGGGCAAGGCTGAGCTTGCGAAGTACATCACTCATCGTCGGACGATTCTTGACTTGATGTCACTGAGCCTCAAGAAGCGGCGCTCTGAAAACAAATACCCACTTGAACGGGTCTTGCACAAGATGCTCTTCCCCATGGGCGCCACTTCGAAGGACAATTTCCTTGAGCAGCAGAATCTGTGGGTGATTGACGAGCGGCTCTGTTATCACACGCTACTCACCTCGGACAAAAAGCTGAACTCCATTGAGGGCCTTCATGGCACGTCCGGCAAGGAGCCCGACATCTGCGCCTTCTTCTACGACACCCCCATCGGTGTTCGGGAAGAAGAGGACTCCACGGGGGCGATTGTCGTGATTGAGTTCAAACGCCCCGGTCGTGACGACTATCAGTCGGATCCCGCCCAGCAAATCATTAAGCGATTTGTCGAGATTCAAGAGAGCAAACTGGACGACGTAGATGGCAGACCCATCAACGCACGTGGTATTCGATTTTTTGGCTATTTGATCGCAGATTTAACGCCTTCTCTCAAGCGAGAGATGCGCATGAACTATCACGAGTCGATTGATGGTGAAGGCTATTTCAAGACGCTCACTGGCGGTAACGGATACGTTGAAATCATTTCCTATGACAAGCTTCTCAAGGACGCAGCGCGGCGAAATCGCGTGCTCTTTGAGAAGCTTGGTCTGCACAAGAACTAAGGTGTCACCACAATGAGCAAACAAAAATTAGAACTTACTTGGATTGGAAAAGAAAAGCGGCCAAAGTTGGAGCCTCGAATCCTGCTCGAAGTGCCGGAGAATTCTTACCACGCCAAGCACCGCGTGACTGAGAACGACATCTTCGATAACCGGTTGATATTCGGCGACAACTTGTTGGCATTGAAGGCGCTTGAGCAAGAGTTTTCGGGGCAGGTTAAGTGCATCTATATTGACCCACCTTACAACACGGGTGCTGCGTTCGAACATTACGATGATGCCCTTGAGCATTCGACCTGGCTTGGGCTGATGCGAGATCGCTTAGAAATGCTTCGCAGACTCCTGCGCCCAGATGGATTTATTTGTTGTCATATTGATGATTCAGAAGGTCACTATCTGAAGGTATTGATGGATGAGGTTTTCGGTCGCTCAAATTACTTGGTTACGCTATACGTGCAAGTAAGATATGCCGAGAAAACCTTGAAGCAGGATATGGCGTTCCATAAGCAGGTTGAGCAAATTCACGTTTATCGCAAGGATTATGGTGCTCAGCCAATTTTGGTTAGAAAGGATCTTTCATTCGATAAATTCTGTCATTACATTGAAGAAAAGGCCGCAGGGACGAGTATTGCTCTTGGTAGTAAGAAAGTTACTTTATTTAGGGCTGGGGAGTGGAGTGTCAAAAAGAAGGATGGCGGCGCCAAAGGACTTAAAGAAATCTGGGCAACCGGCTCTATTCTTGATGGAAACTCCTCAGGCCGCTTTTTCAGAGATTACCTTGCAGGTAGGTCTTCGATAGATGGTCTGGGAGCGCTATACAAGGTGGAGGGGATCGGTGACGATGGACACGGTCATCGTTATTTCACTGGGCCAGCGCGAGCGACGGCTACGAAGGGGAAATACTATCAAGGAGTCCCGTTAGGTAAGCTGGAGCCCGATGCAGAGGCTCAAACTCAACCTATCGAAAACTTTTACGATTTAGCCGGCAGTTTTGGCAACTGTCGTCATGAAGGCGACGCCGATTTCCGCTCAGGAAAAAAGCCGGAGGCTTTACTTGAAATCATCCTTAAGCATTTCTCTTCACCTGGCGACCTTGTCTTAGATTCTTTTGCGGGATCAGGAACCACGGGGGCGGTCGCGCACAAGATGGGACGTCGTTGGATCATGGTTGAGCTTGGAGAGCATTGCCATACGCACGTTGTTCCGAGGCTTAAGAAAGTAATCGATGGCGAAGATAAGGGTGGTGTCACTGATTCGGCCAGCTGGCGAGGAGGGGGTGGCTTCCGTTACTACAAGCTGGCCCCTACTTTGATCATCAACGACCGCTGGGGTAATCCGGTGATCAACCCGGAGTACAACGCGGCCATGCTTGCCGAGGCACTGGCCAAGCTGGAAGGCTTCACCTATGCGCCTTCGGAAGCCCATTGGTGGCAGCACGGCCATTCCAGCGAGCGCGATTTCATCTACGTCACTACCCAGAGTCTGTCTGCCGAGCAGCTGCAGGCGCTGACCGACGAGGTTGGAGACGAGCAGAGCCTGCTGGTCTGCTGTGCCGCCTTCCATGGTGTGACCGCCTCGCAGGCCGAAGCTCGCTGGCCGAACCTGACGCTGAAGAAGATTCCCAAGATGGTGCTGTCTCGCTGCGAGTGGGGGCATGACGACTACAGTCTGAACGTCGCGAACCTACCGCTGGCTGAACAACCTGTTGTCGCGTCCGATTCAGTCAAAGAAGGCAAAAAGAGCAAGGTGGCTGATCCGGCACAATCCGCTCTATTTGGTGAAGACGAGGCGTGATGCCTGAAAGCCACGTAAAGCCTGCCGGCTACAAGGAACAAAGGAAGACAGTATGAGCAGTTCGCGTATTCAACATCACGTTTCTGGGCGCCTTTCGCTGCGCCCGCCACAGGCCGAGTCGCTGGCAAAGCTGGTTCGGGCTCTGGAGGCGGCTCCGGAGATGCTGCGGCATCCGCAAGATTTGCCGTCGATTCTCGCCACGCTGATGGCCCAGTTCCCGATGCTGGAGGACTTTGAGAAGCGCGATTTCCCTTCGCTGTGCTTCTCACTGGCCACCGGTGTGGGCAAGACCCGGCTTATGGGCGCCTTCATTGCCTATCTGCACCTCGAGCACAAGATCAACAATTTCTTTGTGCTCGCTCCTAACCTGACCATCTACAACAAGCTGATCAGCGACTTCACTCCGAATACGCCCAAGTACGTGTTCAAGGGCATTGGAGAGTTCTCAATTAACGTGCCGCGGGTCATAACTGGCGACAACTACGACCAGCAGAACATCTTGGGTGGCGAACTGTTTGGCGAGGTTCGAATCAACATCTTCAACATCTCCAAGATCAACTCTGAGGTGCGTGGTGGGAAGGAGCCTCGCATCAAGCGGATGCGCGAGGTGCTGGGTGACAGCTACTTTAATCACCTGGCCAGCCTTGACGATTTGGTTCTGTTGATGGATGAGTCGCACCGGTACCGCGCCCAGGCGGGGATGCGGGCGATCAACGAACTCCAGCCTCTGTTCGGTCTTGAAGTGACTGCCACTCCCTTTACGGAGTCGAGCAGTGGGTTGATACCGTTCAAGAACGTGGTGATGGACTACCCGCTGGCCCGTGCCATCGAAGACGGCTTCGTCAAGGAGCCAGCCGTGGTTACCCAGCGTGACTTCAACGTTAAGCAGCATGCGCCAGAAGAAGTGGAGCGGGTTAAGCTGGAGGACGGCGTGCGTCTGCATGAGGCGACCAAGGCCGAATTGCTGACCTACGCCCGCGAAAACGACGCCAAGGTGGTGAAGCCGTTTATGCTCGTGATTGCCCGCGACACCACGCATGCCGGGCAACTGCTGGCGTTGCTGGAGTCGGATGTCTTCTTCGAAGGGCGCTATCGCGGCAAAGCCATCCAGGTCGACTCCAGCAAGAGCGGCAAGGATGAAGAGGAAATGATCACCCGTCTGCTGGCCGTTGAGAGCGTGGATGAGCCGACCGAGATCGTCATCCACGTTAACATGCTCAAGGAAGGCTGGGACGTTACCAACCTGTACACCATCGTTCCGCTGCGGGCCGCCAATGCGCGCACGCTGATCGAACAGTCCATCGGCCGCGGCCTGCGTCTGCCCTATGGTAAGCGCACCGGAGTGGAGGCAGTGGATCGCCTTAACATCGTCGCCCACGACAAGTTCCAGGAAATCATCGACGAAGCCAACCGCGGCGATTCTCCGATCCGCCTCAAGCAGGTTATCCTCGACGCGCCCAGGGCGGACGACAACAAGACCAGCGTGCAGGTGCAGTCCGGAGCGCATGCGATGCTCGGCCTGAGCGAAGGCGTAGGTGAGCCAGCTGTTGGCCAGGAGAGCAACTCTGGCGAGGTAAACAGTGCTGGTTCGAATGCCGAGACACAGAAGCATGCGCCTATTTTCACCACCGAAGCGGAGAAGCAGGCTGCCCGTGTGGTGATGGAGGTGATCAGCCAGTATGAAACTCGCCGTGATCTGGTGCCGAGCAGTAAGGATCTGCTGAAGAAGGAGGTACAGGAGCAGATTAAGGCTGTAGTCGCCGAGCGCCTCAAGCCCCAGCAAGGAACGCTGCTGGAAAGGCATGACTCGAATGCACCTGATCTGAATCTGGATGAGGTGGTGGCCAAGACCACCGAAGTGGTGGTTCAGCAGTCCATTGATATTCCGCGCATCACGGTTGTGCCGACTGGTGAGGTAACCTCCGGCTACCACCCATTCACGCTGGGCGATCTGCCCAATTACCAGCCGGGCCAGCGTGAGCTGCTCGTGCAGGAGCTACGTACCAACAAGCAATCCACGTTGAGCCGTGAAAGTGGCATCCGCGAGAAGCGTCTGGAGGACTACATCGTCAAGAAGCTGATCGACTTCGACGACGTTGATTACTTCACTCAGGCCCAGCTGCTCTACAACCTGGCTGAGCAGGCGGTTGCTCACTACCAGAAGCAGAACTATGCCGAAAGCGAGCTGCACGAAATCCTCGATACTCACGGTGCGGATCTGGCCCGCCTGATTCATGCAGAAATGCACAAGCACTTCTGGGAAGAGGCCAGCGGCTACGAGGCCAAGGTCAGCCGCGGTTTTACCGAGCTCAAGCCCTGCAACTACACGGTAGCCGCCAACCAGCCGGTGCACAGCGTCCGTGAGACGGTCACCGAGACCAGCCGGATCAAGCAGATGCTGTTCGGCGGTTTCTCGCGCTGCCTATACCCTCTGCAGAAGTTCGACTCGGACACTGAGCGACGCTTTGCCGTGATCCTGGAACGCGACGCGCTGAAGTGGTTCAAGCCAGCTAAGGGGCAGTTCCAGATTTTCTACAAGCTAGGTGCAGAACAGCCGGAGTATGTGCCGGACTTCGTGGTGGAGACGGACAGCTGCATCTTCCTCGCCGAAACCAAGGCTGCCAGCGACCTGGAAACCCAGGAAGTTCAGGCCAAGGCCGCCGCTGCCGCACAGTGGGCCAAGCATGCCTCTGACTACGCTCAGAGCGTTGGCGGCAAGCCCTGGAAGTACCTGCTGATCCCGCACAGCGAAGTAACCGAGGCGAAGCGGCTGATGGACTACTTGCGGTTTGAGGTGAAAGCGCCGGTATCAGTCGCTGGCTGAAAGGCTTAAGTCTGGGCAATCAACCCGAATGACTCAGTGCTCCAGGTGCTTTCTGGCCTGGAGCACTGTGTATCTGTTTTCGGAATGAGCATTTAATGTAAACACTGGCCGCAAATGCATATTCAATGGAAGTTAACTATCGGTTTCTTTTGACTGAAAATCAGGCCTTAAGATTAGATGGGGGACTGCCTTCATCGACATGGTTGGTTTTGCAGAGCAGCTCATGCGTTTATGGATGGTCGAGGGGATATCTGGCGAAAGGCTCACGTGGTTAACCTTACCTGTGGTCGCGTCGCAGTAAAGGCAGAACCTTGAATCAGGCGGGCTGAGTAAGTAGCAGGCAGTGCATTCAACGGCTTTCCCTCCCCATGCTTGTAGGGCCTTCAGCATTGTTGCTGCGATCAGCTCGGCTCGGTCCTGCACCGTGTTGTCCAGGGTTGTGGCTGACTGCTCAGCCGCTATTTGAAGCTGTTTGGCTCTATGGGCTTCCAGGGCGCGCTGTAGTTCGGCTTTCTCATTGGCGAGCTCAATCTGCCGGTATTGCTCAGCAGCCTCGCGTTCTGCCTGTTCTAGTTGCCACTGAGCGTTTATTTCGGCTGCCAGTGACTGAAGCTTTTGCAGTGCGTTTGCTGCGAGCCTTTCGCCGCGAATTGATCGGATCCACTGTCGGTTTTCCGAGTCATGCAGAACAGCGTGCTCGAATTTGGCCTGATCATTGGGGAGCCCGCAGAATTCGGAAAAAATCGTACGCTAAGGTTTTCCGGGCATCCGTAGGGGCCGAAACTTCCCGTCTTCCAGTCTGCGGCTCTGCCGCCAGACGTAATCGCCGGTTAGGTTGATGTGCTCCCAGCCCAGCGGCGACAGGAATTGCAGCAGCTCGCCGTCCACCGGCTTGCCGGCCTCGACCAACCCCTGGATGGCGCGCTCCAGGTACACCGTGTTCCACAGCACGATAGCCGCCGTCACCAGGTTGAGGCCGCTGGCCCGGTAGCGCTGCTGCTCGAAGCTCCGATCCCTGATTTCCCCAAGGCGGTTGAAGAACACCGCCCTGGCCAGCGAGTTGCGCGCCTCACCTTTGTTCAGGCCGGCATGCACGCGGCGGCGCAGTTCAACACTTTGCAGCCAGTCCAGGATGAACAGCGTGCGTTCGATCCGGCCCAGTTCGCGCAGGGCGACAGCCAGGCCGTTCTGACGCGGATAGCTGCCGAGCTTGCGCAGCATCAGCGAGGCGGTAACGGTGCCCTGCTTGATCGAGCTGGCCAGGCGCAGGATGTCGTCCCAATGAGCGCGCACGTGCTTGATGTTCAGGGTGCCACCGATCAGCGGGCGCAGCGTCGGGTAGGCCTGCACGCCCTGCGGCACGTACAGTTTGGTTTCGCCGAGGTCGCGGATGCGTGGCGCGAAGCGGAAGCCCAGCAGGTGCATCAGGGCGAAGACGTGATCGGTGAAACCGGCCGTGTCGGTGTAGTGCTCCTCGATCCGCAGGTCGGACTCGTGATACAGCAGGCCGTCGAGCACATAGGTGGAATCTCGGACGCCGACATTCACCACGCGTGTGCTGAACGGCGCGTATTGGTCGGAGATGTGGGTGTAGAACAGCCGTCCTGGCTCGCTGCCGTACTTCGGGTTGACGTGCCCGGTGCTCTCTCCCCGGCCGCCAGCGCGGAAGCGCTGGCCATCGGAGGATGAGGTGGTGCCGTCGCCCCAATGGGCAGCGAAGGCATGGCGGTACTGGTGATTGACCAGCTCGGCCAAGGCCGCCGAATAGGTTTCATCGCGGATATGCCAGGCTTGTAGCCAGGACAGCTTGGCGTAGGTCAGGCCGGGGCTCGACTCGGCCATCTTGGTCAGTCCGAGGTTGATTGCATCACCGAGGATCGCGGACAGCAGCAACGTCCGGTCTTTGGCCTCGGCCCCGTCCTTCAAGTGGGTGAAGTGGCGGCTGAAGCCCGTCCAATCGTCCACGTCCATCAGCAGTTCGGTGATCTTGATGCGCGGCAGTAACTGACTGGTCTGGTCGATCAGCGCCTGCGCCCGATCCGGCACCGCCGCATCCAGCGGGGTGATTTTCAGGCCGGACTCGGTGAGGATGGCATCGGGCAGCTCGTTGTCCTTGGCCAGGCGGGCGACAGTGGCCAACTGCTCGTCCAGCAGCTGCAAGCGCTCTTCCAGGTACTGGTCGCTGTTCGGGTTGATCGCCAGCGGCAGGGCCTGTTCCCGCTTGAGCGCGGCGAACTTCTCGGCCGGCAACAGGTAGTCGTCGAAGTCGCGGAACTGCCGCGAGCCCTTGACCCAGATGTCGCCGGAGCGCAGGGCGTTCTTCAGCTCGGACAGCGCGCAGATTTCGTAGAAGCGCCGGTCGAGGCCTTCCGGGGTGATCACCAGCGGCTTCCAGCGCGGCTTGATGAAGGCGGTGGGGGCATCGGCCGGCACCTTGCGCAGGTTGTCGGCGTTCATCTCGCGCAGGGTCTGCACGGCTGCCAGCACGCCTTGTGCGGCCGGGGCGGCGCGCAGCTCCAGTACCTCCAGCAGGGCCGGCGTGTAGCGGCGCAGGGTGGCGAAGTTCTCGCCGACCAGGTGCAGGTGGTCGAAGCCCTCCGGCCGGGCCAGCAGCTCGGCCTCACTGACGCTCTCGGTGAACTCGTCCCAGGGAATCACCGCCTCGATGGCGGCATAGGGGTCGCTGCCGGCTTCCTTGGCCTCCAGCAGCGCCTGGCCGATCTTGGAGTACAGGCGCACTTTGTCATTGATCGCCTTGCCCTGCTTCTGGAACTGCTGCTGATGCTTGTGTTTCGCGCCGCTGAACAGCTTGACCAGGATGCGGTCGTGCAGATCCACCAGCTCATCAATCACGGTTGCAGTGCTCTCCAGTACCACGGCGGCCAGGGTCGCATAACGTCGCTGCGGCTCGAACTTGCCAAGGTCTTTGGGCGTCATCTGCCCACCCTCGCGGGCCAGCTTGAGCAGGCGGTTCTGGTGGATGTGCCGGCCAAGGCCTTCGGGCAAGTCCACCAGCTGAAATGTCTTCAGCCGCTCGATGTGTTCCAGCATGTGCCGAGAGTTGGGTTTCAGCGGTGCCTGGCGCAGCCAGGTCAACCAGGTGATGCTGCTGCCGGCCTTGAGCTTCAACAGCTCGTCCAGCTTGGCCCGATGCGAGTCCGTGAGTGGTTCGACCAGGGCGCGGTAGACCCGCCGATTGGCTCGCGCAATGGCTTCCGAGCAAGCCCGGTCGATCACGCTCAACGCCGGCAGGATGCGTCGCTTCTGCCGCAGGCTCTCCAGCGCCTGGCCGGCCAGCAGCAAGCCCTTGTCGGTCTGCTGGGCCAGTTCGGTCAGCTCGCGCACCAGGGCGCGGAAGTCGGACAGGCCGAACGGGGCCAGTTGAAGGTAGGTGCGCAGTTCCTGAGCGTGCTCGCGACGGGTCACATCGCGCTCGCCGTACTTCGTCCAACTCGCCGGATCGGTCTGGACTTGCTTGGCCACCCACAGGATGACCGGTTCGGGCAGCTCGCTGTCAGTGCCCAACGCATAGCCGGGGTAGCGCAGCAGGCAGAGTTGCACCGCAAAGCCCAGACGGTTGGCGTCGCCGCGCCGCTGGCGGATCAGTGACAGGTCGGAATCGTTGAAGGTGTAGTAGCGGATCAGGTCATCCTTGCTTTCCGGCAGCGCGAGCAGGGTGTCCCGCTCCGTGGCCGAGAGGATCAAGCGACGCGGCATGTGTCAGTCGTCCGTGCGGAGGTACTGGTAGAGAGTTTCGCGGCTGATGTTGAACTCGCGGGCGAGCTGCGCCTTGGGCTCACCTGCCGCCGCCCGCTGCCGCAGGGTAACAGTCTGCTCGTCGGACAGGGCCTTCTTGCGGCCCCGGTACGCGCCGCGCTGCTTGGCCAGGGCGATACCCTCGCGCTGCCGCTCACGGATCAGAGCGCGCTCGAACTCAGCGAAGGCCCCCATTACCGACAGCATCAGGTTGGCCATCGGCGAGTCCTCGCCGGTGAATACCAGCCCCTCCTTCAAGAACTCGATTCGCACGCCGCGCTGGGTCAGCTTCTGCACCAGGCGGCGCAGGTCGTCGAGGTTGCGGGCCAGGCGATCCATGCTGTGCACCACCACCGTGTCGCCCTCGCGGACGAAGCTCAGCAGCGCTTCGAGCTGGGGGCGCTGGGTGTCCTTGCCGGATGCCTTGTCGGTGAACACCTTGCTCACCTGGGTCTGTTCCAGTTGGCGTTCCGGGTTCTGGTCGAAGCTGCTGACCCGGACGTAGCCGATGCGGTGCCCCTGCACGATGTCTCCTTGGTTGAAGGCGGCTTAAGTGCACTTTCTGTTCCGTTGCGCCTCAAACCCCGTTTCTGTCAGGCTGAAATCTATAACCTTCGCGGGCATGTGTCAAATAATGCGAAAGATGACTCTATTCTGACGAAGCGGCGCGGCCTTGCCTGACATCCAGTTAGGGTATAGCCTAGATTGACATGCGCGATGCAACCCTTAACTTGCTTGCACCTATCGTTTCCATGCTAGCTTTATCGTAACGCTAAAGAAATTGGGCTTAATGCCGAATACAATAAAATAAAACAGCCAACCCTTGAGGCTATGAAAAAACTGTTCTTCTCGCTATTCGCGGCATTGTTGCTGAGTACCAGCAACATGGCGGCTGCTGCATGCGCTTATATGAACATCACCAGCAGCGGGGCAAGCCTTTCTGCAGGTGATTCTCAGAACGTGTATGAGTTCAGCATCTCGTGCATTGGCTCGGTGACGTTCAAGTTTGAAGACCTTTCCGGCAACAACCCGACGAGCAGGATCGCCCATATCATTGAGCGACGTTCTGGTTCGTCGTGGTCTCTCGTGTCTTCGACCACCAGTAATGGAGCAAGAACTGTTAATCGGAGCTTCGTACCCAGTGCTACCGGCCAATACCGTTATCGCATCGAGAACGTAGGTACATCTCAAGTACGTAACTGGCGTATGGAAGGTCGTATGCCACTGTTCACAATCCCTGGCACTTGATTGATTTAATAAAGCTGAACTGGGGAGCCATCGTCTGCTCCCCAGTTCTATCAAAATCGCGTCATGGCAACTCAAAGGGAGAATCATAGACCATGCCATCAATTAACCCGTTATCAAATGCACTGGGCAATTTATCACTCAACGCGAACCGTTCACTGCTTGATCCCAAACAGTATGAGGGATTTACCGTAAAAGTAGGGAAAGAAACCAGCCAAAACGGGGTATTGGGTGGCGTTCTAAGTCAGGATGATTATGATAAATTTAAAGAGATAGTAAAAGATATCAATGTTAAAGATGCCAGCCGCAATGATATGCTCACTCTTTACAGAGGGCTTATCGACGCAAAACTTCTGACTTACGAACAAGTCAATTTCGGATATATATCTGGCTCAGTAGAATTTGGCCCTGATGGCAAGGGGATAAATCAAGACGCAAAATACAATCAATGGGATTTTCAGCAAAAACAACTTCCCACATATGCCGGAAGTGAATTTAACGGGAGTCGTGGTGGCGCAATCAATTCCATGAAGCTCATCGCTGCTGTTGCAAATGCTTCACCAGTTACCGGGGCTACTGTAGCGAAAGAAACCTATTCTCCGCAAGATCGCAACTATTCAAGCGGTAATTCATCAAGCTACCAAGTCAATTTCTCTGAGCTGGCACAGCGCCTATCTCGTGGTGAAAGCATTGAAGAACTGAATGTTCCTAAAGATGTGGACATTGCTGAACTGATCAAGCAACTTGAACAAATGGCCCAAGCGCAACGTTCGGCAAAAGCCGTAGAGCCACAGGACTCAAGGGCAGTCTCACAAGGGTGACGGACGCATGAGCATCATCACATCGTCAACCGGCATCATGTCCGTACAGCCTGCGCAGACCATCACAACGGGCAGTGCGCAGTCTCCCCTTGGAAATACTCAGCCAGATGACGCAGGCTCTGTAAAAATTTCAATGGCTGGCCTTATGATGGCTGGGCAAGCCAACAAGAAAACATCAGGGAAATACGACGACATTGAAAATAGCGGCCTCCCCGATGAAGTGCAGCGCATTCTGAAAATGATCCGCGACCTTAAAGAAAAGCTCAAGGCTGAACAGGAAAAACTCCAACAGATCATGAACGATGCCAGCCTTAGCGACGAAACGCGACAGGTGAAAGTTGCGCAGAGCCAGGCAATGATCAATGCGCTATCTGGAGCGTTGGCAGATGCAAATCAAATGCTGGCAAAAGTTACCAAAGACCTTAACTTAAGCAAAGAAGATTTAGTGAAGGTGGCAGCGCTTGCAATGAAGTAATGATGCCCATTTCGATACGCCGAAGACCGAAGCCGCGCAGGTCAGGCTGGATATGAGCGTCCGGCTGGCGGTCATCCTCTACCGCAACGAGCAGGGCATCGTGGTTCCGCCCCAGGTTTTGGCGACGGACAATAACGGTTCAACTTATGTCATGTTCCGCGCCACAGCAGGCGCAACGCCAGCGAATGTTCCTGCCGTGCCTGGACAGGCGATCACCCAGGGCGTTGAGGTGCAAGGGTTGCAGGCAGGGTATGTTCTGGCGCCATGAGCACGACGAAAACTTACGCAAAAAAATGCAGAAAAAACAGCCAGGAAAGCTAAAGAATTCTCATTTACCGCCGTTAATTTAGATGTTCTTCCGCTGCCGGGGAGACCTGGCAGGTCAGGTACTTGCCTGAATGCTGAGGGACAAGCGCTGTAGAGATTATCAACCTTAAAAGGACATTTTATGAAACTCGCTAAACTGTTCGGAGCAGCCGCTCTCTTCGCGTCGATGGTCGCAACCGCCCACGCGGCCAATACTACTGTCACCGTTAAGGTGAAAAACTCCACCACCACCGAAGCAGCATACACTTACGAGTACTTCTCAGGTAGCGTCTCGCCGACGCCAGGCTCGATCCTGCCGTCCAATACAACAACTTTCTACCTGACCAGCGTTGCAGATACGGTTTCTGGCATGCGCTTCGTCTACGCTTCCGGCAACAAGAAATGCCGTTTTGCGGCATCGCACCAGGTCAACCCAAGCACCAAAGTACCGAGCTGGACCAAGACCGGCACCAGCATTGGCACCACTCGCGCCACCTGTAATGCCAACATCACTGCGGCCCAAGCTGGGCTTCCGTACAACTATACAGTCGAATTTGAAATCAAGTAATTCGGCATTTCTCTAGGCTCTCTGGCCGGGGATAGCTATGCTGTTATCTCCGGCTTTTGGAGTATTGCTATGAATATCACGATCAAATCCTATCAGGCGAGCATTCCCGCACAAGTGCCTGCCCAGGAAATACCGCGTTCGGACAACACTACAAAGTCCATCGCTGAAAACACCAACTCGAGCACTGCCGCAACCGTCTCAATATCCAGCTCCGCACAAGCCCGCTATATCCAGAGCAGCGCAACCGAGCGCCAAGCTGCCATGTCGCAAGGTGAATTAAAGCAGCTACACTCAAGTACATGGTCTGATATATACAATTTCAGCCAACTTCTCGGCAGCAAAAATTACAATAAAGATGATTTGCTACCACAAACAGATGATCCCGCACGATTGGAACTGGGAAAAAAATCTCTGGAATACGCCATTTCCCTTCATCAATCCCCCCCGGGGAATGCTTCTAACCCTTTTGCTGGAATGGCCCGAAATGATCTGAGTGCCGTGGTCTATGATGACTCCGGAACATACACCATGGCCGAGCGATATGCTGCCTCAGCAGAACTCCGCATGCAGGACGAGGCATATTTCTCCAGCCTGTCAGCCAAACTAACAAATGGTGGCGATAATCGTGATTTTTTCAAAAGCATTCTGGACTACTTCGATGATCTGCCTCCGGTAGAAAAGGCAGCCTACCCGGATGGTTACAGGGACAGCATCGACAGTCTGTATCAAGAACAGCTGGATCAATGGGGACCGCTCGCCCTAATCAAACAAGCAACCGAGGAAGACACCGAGAAACTCTCTGAAAGCATCTTCAAAGAAGGTCAGTCATCGCAGGAAATGCTGCAAGCCGTCCTGGAGAAAGCGATTGGGCTTTCTAAGGCACAATAAACCATGAACATCTCGATCAAATCTTATCAGACGAGCATTCCCGCAAAAGCGCCTGCTCAGGAAGGCTTGCGATCGGAGAACACTACAAAGTCCACTACTGAAAACACCAACTCAAGCACTGCCGCAACCGTTTCAATATCCAGTTCCGCTCAGGCACGCTATATTCAAAGCAGTGCTATCGAGCGACAGACATCCATGTCACAAAGCGAGTTGAAGAGCCTATATGCAAAAGGACAGAAGGATATTTATAATTTCGGACACCTTATTGCAGGCGGGAGCTATAACAAAGACGACTTACTTCCAAAAACAGACGATCCCGCTCGATTGACTTTAGGCCAGAAGTCTCTGGATTGGGCCATCGGGCTATCCCAATCCCCGCCCAAGCATCTTTCCAATCCGTTCGCAGGCATGGCTCGAAATGATTTGAGCGCCATTGTCTATGATGATTCGGGAACTTACACAGAAGCAGAACGATATGCCGCTTATGGGGAACTTAGCAAGCAGGATGAAGCATATTTCTCCAGCCTGTCAGCCAAACTAACAAATGGTGGCGATAACCGTGATTTTTTTCAAAAGCATTCTGGACTACTTCGATGATCTGCCTCCGGTAGAAAAGGCGGCCTACCCGGATGGTCACAGGGACAGCATCGATAGCCTGTACCAAGAACAACTAGACCAATGGGGACCGCTCGCCCTAATCAAACAAGCAACCGAGGAAGACACCGAGAAACTCTCTGAAAGCATCTTCAAAGAAGGTCAGTCATCGCAGGAAATGCTGCAAGCCGTCCTGGAGAAAGCGATTGGACTTTCTAAGGCACAATGATAACCGGATAAGCAAAACAGGCTTTTATCGTCCAACCGAGCAACGTGCGCATCCATAACGCTTGTCCCTCTGCTTGGAAGCCGGAGAACGTTATCCCCATGCACAATCCACCTCACCCAGGCGAAGCACTACGCCTTGACGTACTTCCAGCGCTGGGCATCAACGCCGATGCCCTGGCTACCCACCTGGGATTCAGCCCCCGCCATCTGCGTGCCGTACTGAATGGCCGCTTGCCTGTCCGTGCCGAACTCGCGCACCGACTGGAACTGGCTGGACTGGGCAGCGCTCGCCAGTATCTTGCCGAGCAACAAGCCTGGTCGTTGTGGCAAGCCAGGCAACGGCCTCACCCTCCCATTATCCGACTGTACCCCTGACTTTTGTTATTGGCCTGAATGTGTGAGTCAAGCGGTTGTAACCGCGTGAATGCTGCTTTGCCTGTTCATGCCCGAGTGCATCGGAAAGGCCCCGCCGTCGCGCACCGAACGTCAGCGGCCACAGTCTGACGGCGGTATGAAATAGGGTTGTGCCGCAGAACCTATTGTTGCCTGACATGAAAACAGAACTCCAGTGAGATGCAGGGCATCGGGCGAACCCGCCTGCCATTCTGGAGAACTGACATGACGCACCCTCACAGCAACGCCTCTGCAGGCGAGACCTTACTTGGCACTCCTACCGCCCTGATGCTCGACACCCGCCTGACGCCCCTTGAACGCAATGGCTGGCAGGTGCTTCGGATGCTGCGTGCCGCTGACGGCCTCAGTCCGCTGGCGAATCTTGGACAACTGCGCCGCTACCTCACCTCGATCCCGCTGGGCCAGCGTGCTGGCTACGAGACCGCCTGGCGCGTACTGGTGGTGCTGCGCTTGACCGGCTGGATCAGCCTGATCGGCCAACACCGCGACCCACTGACCGGCCATGTATTGAGTGAGCTGTACCAGGTACACGACCACCCTCTCAGGTTTGCCCAGGCCTGCGAACTTGATGCCAGCCTGCCGGATTTGCTACACGAATCAGAACGCCACGAAAACAATCAGGTATCACGGGTAGCCAGCCACATCCAGGCCACGATGACGGATGAAAAGCCCGGCCCTGTCGCTGACGACGATCATAACGATCCGCCGCCACCGGCATCGACGGCGACCGGGCAGCCTCAACCTGCGGATACCGACGCCCCGGAAGAACCAGCCAACGCATCCGCCAATCCAATGGCCGTTCTGCCACAGAACCATCGCGCCCGGCAGACCATTCAGGATTCTGCGCCTACGTATAGTTTGTATGATCAGCGCTCTACAAGAGCGAGCGCAATCCGCTGTTACAGTCATGGAGCAAAGTAGTCGGCAAGCGCACACGAGTGTAGCTCACGCAGAGGAAGCAGCTACAGCTCTTGATGGAATTGGCCAACGCGTTAACGAAATTACCGACATGAACGCGCAAATAGCGACTGCGGTCGAGCAGCAGGGAGCAGTAAGTGAAGACATAAACCGCAGTATTATCAATATACGCGATGCTGCTGATACCAATGTACAGACCGGGCAGAATAATTTGCAAAGTGCGAAATCTGTCGCTCAGTTAACTAGCGCTCTGAGCGAACTGGCAAAACAGTTTTGGGAAAAACGAGGATAACGCTTTTCAGTATCTCGACAGGGATAACTTACTTTACCATCGGTTATCCTTTTTAGCCGCAC
This sequence comes from Pseudomonas sp. GW6, assembly GCA_048065775.1. Classification (GTDB taxonomy): domain Bacteria; phylum Pseudomonadota; class Gammaproteobacteria; order Pseudomonadales; family Pseudomonadaceae; genus Aquipseudomonas. The sequence continues at coordinate 14,140 of JBLUOL010000010.1, read as the reverse complement.
AAATTTTAGCCATGGCTTTTCAGGAAGTCAGGGCTATCAGAATGGCCTTAGAAAGCCTAGTCAAAGAGCTGTCACGAGAACACCGTTAGCTTAGCGTACGATTTTTTCCGAATTCTGCGGTTCCCCCTCCAAGGCCGCGAAATCGTACTGAGGCTTGAGTAATTCAGACAAATTTCGATCCTTCACGAGATGTTCTCAAGATGTTCATCTTGGCAATTGCCATGCCGCCGCTCCCTAAGAAAAGATCGTAACCGCGCTCTAAACGCTTCATGTGGTTTCTCCATGAGTTCTTCCCTATGAGGCCTATTGTGCGTCACGACTGCAATACCGTGGTGTGATCACAGCAATCAGCGCCTGCAGATAGACCCAGAGAAATTAACTAATGATAAAATAGGTTATCATTAGTTAAATTGGCTGATCTGATGGGGCATGAGCCGTGACCGAATCCATCCCATTGCAGGCGCTCGATCAGGTTCCCGTCCAGGACGGACGCTATGTGAGGGCGGTGGATATTCCTGAGCCTTACCGTAGCGAGTTCATCGCCGATTCACGCGGCTCGACAATGCCGCTACCCGATGGCGAAGCCGGACAGTGCTTCTTTGCCCACGACTATAAAAAGTGGCTGACGTATCGCTGTGCACCTGGCTATGCGCCACGTTTCCCGCCAGCTCGCCCTGCAGGCTCCCAGCATGAATGACCTGATTACCGAGAACCCATCATCTGAGCGCCGTCTGACGGCGGCGCAATTCCAGGGACTGGCTGAGGTGCCGGCAGCCGCCGAATGGTTCGCCAACCTAGATAACCCGCGCACCCGCCGCGCTTACCAGGGCGATATAGAAGACTTCTGCAGCTTCCTCGGCATCCAGTCGCCTGATCAATTCCGCGCCGTCACCCGCGCCCATGTGCTCGCCTGGCGCAGCCAGCTCGAACAGCGAGGTCTGTCAGGGGCTACCATTCGCCGCAAGCTGGCTGCTCTGGCCAGCCTGTTCGATCACCTGCTCGATGCCAATGCCGTCGCGGGTGGCAACCCGGTACATGGTGTGAAGCGCCCGAAGATCGAAACCAACGAAGGTAAAACGCCGGCCCTCGGGGATCATCAGGCCAAAGCGCTGCTCGATGCGCCTGATCCGGCCACCCTGCAGGGGCTACGTGATCGCGCCGTACTGGCCGTGCTGCTCTACCACGGCCTGCGCCGTGAGGAAGCGGCCAGACTGTCCGTGCAGGACATGCAGGAGCGTCGAGGTATCAAGCATCTACGGGTACACGGCAAAGGCGGCAAGCTGCGCTACCTGCCAATGCACCCGGTTGCCCTGGAGCGTATCTATGCCTACCTGGAGGCGTCAGGTCACCACCTGGAGCAGGCAGCAGCCCCCCTGTTTATGCCGCTGCGAGGCAAGACCACAGGGGCCGGATTAAGCGCCGATGGCATCTATGCCCTGGTGGGCCGCTACGCGAAGGCAGCCGGCATCGAGGTCGCCGGCCTGGGGGTTCATGGTTTGCGAGCGACAGCGGCCACCAACGCCCTGGAACATGAGGCCGACATTGCCAAGGTGCAGCAGTGGCTGGGCCACGCGAACATCAGCACCACGAAAATCTATGACCGGCGCAACTCGCGACCGGAAGACTCGCCCACATTCAAAGTTCGCTACTGAGGTGACAGATGATCGAGTTTGAAACTGCGCTCATCGCAGCCCTGCTGCTGCTCACAGACATAATCTGCAGCGGCATAGCCGCGTGGCGCGGAAACCCTCAGCTCACCGTTATATCCGGTGCCGCTACCAGCGCAGGCGTCACCCTGGTTGTCGGCTCCATGGTCATGCCAGTGACTGCGGCCGCCATCTGTGCCGTGGCTGTTGCTTTCTACCTGACGTGGCTTAAAACCATAGCGCTCAAACGGCAGCAAATCCTACCTATGTAAAAGCTGGGCTTGCCCCGCTCAACAGGCGCTGTAATATGTATATCCATACAGTATTACGGCAACACAGAATGACCTCCATCCTCGGTCGCATTCGGCCTTCATCAGTCCTCGTCCGCATGATCGAGGGCCGTGTCAGCGCGGGCTTTCCCAGCCCTGCAGATGACTATGCCGAGACATACCTGTCGCTCGATGAGCTGGTGAACGTGAGGGCTCCGAGCGTGTACCTGGTGCGCGCAGGCGGCGACAGCCTTACGGGTGTCGGCATCTAGGGGTCGTCTCAGAAAACGGAAAATAAAGCACGCTAAGCCGGTTGCAGCGGCCGTAGCGGCCTGAACTTGCCCGCGCCGATCTTGGCGCTGCTGCGCCAGAGGTAATCGCCGGTCAGGTTGATGTGCTCCCAGCCGAGCGGCGACAGGTACTGCAACAGGCCGTCATCGACGGCTTGACCGTGGCCACGCAAGGCGTTCGCGGCCCGCTCCAGATAGACCGTGTTCCATAGCACGATGGCCGCCGTCACCAGGTTGAGGCCGCTGGCCCGGTAGCGCTGCTGCTCGAAGCTGCGGTCGCGGATTTCCCCCAGGCGGTTGAAGAACACGGCGCGGGCCAGCGCGTTGCGCGCCTCGCCTTTGTTCAGCCCGGCATGCACGCGGCGGCGCAGCTCGACGCTTTGCAGCCAGTCCAGGATGAACAGTGTGCGCTCGATGCGTCCCAGCTCACGCAGGGCGACGGCCAGGCCGTTCTGGCGCGGGTAGCTGCCAAGCTTCCTGAGCATCAGCGAGGCCGTCGCCGTGCCCTGCTTGATCGAGGTGGCCATCCGCAGGATTTCATCCCAATGGGCGCGGACGTGCTTGATGTTGAGCGTGCCGCCGATCATCGGTTTCAACGCCTCGTAGGTGGCATCGCCCTTCGGGATGTAGAGCTTGGTGTCGCCCAGGTCACGAATGCGCGGGGCGAAGCGGAAGCCCAGCAGGTGCATCAACGCGAAGACGTGGTCCGTGAACCCTGCCGTGTCGGTGTAGTGCTCCTCGATCCGCAGGTCGGATTCGTGATACAGCAGGCCGTCGAGCACGTAGGTCGAGTCGCGCACGCCGACGTTCACGACCTTGGTGTGGAACGGCGCGTACTGGTCGGAGATATGGGTGTAGAACGTCCGCCCTGGGCTGCTGCCGTATTTCGGATTGATGTGGCCGGTGCTCTCGGCCTTGCTGCCGGTGCGGAAGTTCTGGCCGTCCGACGATGACGTGGTGCCGTCGCCCCAATGCTCGGCGAAGGGATGTCGGAACTGCGCGTTGACCAGCTCGGCCAGTGCCGCCCCGTAGGTTTCGTCGCGGATGTGCCAGGCTTGCAGCCAGGCCAGCTTGGCGTAGGTCGTGCCGGGGCACGATTCCGCCATCTTGGTCAGGCCCAGGTTGATCGCGTCGGCGAGGATCGTGGTCAGCAACAGGTTTTTGTCCTTGGCCAGGTCGCCTGACTTCAGGTGGGCGAAGTGCCGGGTGAAGCCCGTCCATTCGTCTACCTCCAGCAGCAATTCGGTGATCTTGACGTGCGGTAGGATCATCGCCGTCTGGTCGATCAGGGCCTGTGCGGTATCGGGCACCGCCGCATCGAGCGGCGTGATCTTCAGGCCCGACTCCGTGATGATGGCGTCCGGCAGCTCGTTGGCCAGCGCCATGCGGTTGACGGTGGCGAGCTGCGTTTCCAGCAGCGTCAGCCGGTCATGCAGGTACTGGTCGCAATCGGTGGCCACGGCCAGCGGCAATTCGCTGGCCTGCTTGAGGCTGGCGAATTTCGCGGGCGGCACCAGGTAGTCCTCGAAGTCCTTGAACTGGCGCGAGCCTTGCACCCAGATGTCGCCGGAGCGCAGCGCGTTCTTCAGCTCCGACAGCGCGCACAGTTCGTAGTAGCGCCGGTCGATGCCGGTGTCGGTCATCACCAGCTTCTGCCAGCGCGGCTTGATGAACTCGGTCGGCGCGTCGGTGGGCACCTTGCGGGCGTTGTCGCTGTTCATGCTGCGCAGCACCTCGATGGCGTCGAGTACGTCCTTGGCGGCGGGCGCGGCCCGCAACTTGAGCACGTCGAGAAATTCCGGCGCGTAGCGGCGCAGCGTGGCGTAGCTCTCGCCGATGCGGTGCAGGAAATCGAAGTCCTCGGGTTGCGCGAGCCGCTGCGCTTCGGTGACGCTCTCGGCGAAAGCATCCCAGGACATGACGGCCTCGATGGCGGCGAACGGATCGCGGCCCGCTTGCTTGGCCTCGATCAGCGCCTGGCCGATGCGCCCGAACAGCCGCACCTTGGCATTGATCGCCTTGCCGGATGCCTGGAACTGCTGCTGATGCTTGTTCTTGGCGGCATTGAACAGCTTGCCCAGGATGCGGTCATGCAGGTCGATGATTTCGTCGGTGACGGTGGCCATGCCCTCGATGGCGAGCGCCACCAGGGTCGCGTAACGCCGCTGCGGCTCGAACTTCGCCAGGTCGGCGGGCGTCATCTGGCCGCCCTCGCGGGCGATCTTGAGCAGCCGGTTCTGGTGAACCAGCCGCTCGATGCCGGAGGGCAGGTCGAGCGCCTGCCACGCCTTGAGGCGTTCGATGTGTTCCAGCATGTGCCGCGAGTTCGGTTTGACCGGGGATTGCCGCAGCCAGGCCAGCCACGTCGTCTTGCCGTTGTCGCGGCGCTTGAGCAGATCGTCGAGGCGACGGCGATGCACGTCCGTCAGCGGCTCAGCCAAGGCGTCGTAGAGACGCCGGTTGGCGCGGGTAATCGCTTCGGCGCTCGCCCGCTCGACGGCGTTGAGGGCGGGCACAATGACCGACTGCCGCCGCAGGTGCTCGATCAAGGCTCTGGCCAGCACGATGCCCTTGTCGGTTTGCATGGCCAGCTCGGTCAGCAACTGGACAGCCTGCCGGTAGTGGCCAATCGTGAACGGCTGGAAGCCGAACACCGTTTGCAGCTCGACCAGGTGCTCGCGTCGGGTCTGCTCACGCTGCCCGTACTCGTCCCAGCTTTCGATGCCGACCTTGAGCTGGTTGGCGACCAGTCTCAGCAATGGCGGGAACGGTGGCTCATCAGCGCCAAGGATGACGCCGGGAAAGCGCAGGTAGCAGAGCTGCACCGCGAAGCCCAGCCGATTGGCCGGGCCGCGCCGCTGCCGGATGATGGAGAGGTCGCTTTCGCTGAACGTGTAGTGACGGATCAACTCATCCTTGGTGTCCGGCAACGCCAGCAGGCTTTCGCGCTCGGCGGCGGAGAGGATCGAACGGCGGGGCATGCGGTTTCCTTCTTCTTGAAAACGTAGGTTTGTGACAAGCCCGCCAAGGCAACCGGCGCGGCACGGGAATCAAGGCATTGCGATTCTCGAAAATAGTTCTTGAAATTCTATTCTTGATTGCATATCATCTCAACGAGTTTCGATAAGAAAGGATGCGCATGCGACCGTCTGTTGTGCTTGACATGAAGCGAAGCGCAGTGCGTGAAGCGGTAGGCCGCTTTCGCGCCGCGAACCCGCGCGTCTTCGGCTCGGTGCTGCATGGCACCGACCGGGATGGCAGCGACCTCGACCTGTTGGTCGATGCGCTGCCCGGTGCCACGTTGTTGGACTTGGGCGATTTGGAAGAAGAACTGAAATCGCTGCTCGGCGTTGACGTCGATCTGCTGACTCCCGGCGACCTGCCGCCGAAGTTCCGGGCCAAGGTGCTCGCGGAGGCGCAACCGATATGAGCGAGAACCGCCTGCCCGATTACCTCGACCACATTCAGCAGGCCGCAACCGATGCGCGCAGCTTCGTGGAAGGGATGGCCAAGGACGACTTCTTGGCCGACAAGCGCACCCAGCAGGCCGTCATCATGAGCCTGATCGTCATCGGCGAGGCGGCCACAAAGGTGATGGATGGCTACGTCGAGTTCACCCAGGCGCATGCCGACGTGCCGTGGCGCAGCATGCGCAATATGCGTAATCGCATGGCTCACGGCTATTTCGACATCAACCTCGATGTGGTGTGGGAGACGGTACAGGAATGGCTGCCGGCGTTGCTCCAGCAATTGCCCGCCGTGCGTCAGGATGCCGACGATGAAGACCGTAACGACAAAGGCATGGAGCCATGACCAATCAAGCCGCCGATGTTCGGCCCCTCTGGCGTGTTCGATCCCGCGACCTATGAGCCGCGCTCGGGCAAGACCTTCTGGATGGCCGCAACGGACGTGAGTTCGCTGGTGGGCAAGGAGGCAGCAGCCGACACGCTCATCGGCAACTGCACGACCGCACGACCAGCCTCCCGTTCAAATTCGAGTTAGAACTCATATCCAGCCTGTCTGGGGGCACTGTGAAAGAGGGATCTCCGATGACTGTTGAATCGAGAATATTTTCTGTAGCCGAGTATGTTCAGCCGTCCGAAGGCGAGCCTATTCGTTCCGTTGTGCTTGAAACCCGAGACTCAATTATCGTGGTTTGGCATGTCCATCCCGGGCAGGAAATTGCGGCTCACATTCATCCTCACGGCCAAGACACGTGGACTGTTTTGTCGGGAATGGCTGATTACTTTCAGGGCAATGGGATTGTTCGTGCCCTCAGGGAAGGTGAGATAGCCGTGGCAAGACCGGGCCAAGTGCACGGGGCGCGAAATACAGGTACCGAGCCATTTGTGTTCGTCTCGGTTGTGGCATCAGCCAATGCCGGTTTCGTATTGGCTGAGCGATAGAGCCCAATCTCTGGAGTTGGTCCAATGAGCGGTCGGGGAGATAGGTAACAGACATGCAGCGGACACGGCTGCTAAACCAGGTCGCAAACCTCCTTGCGTCGCAGCGTGCCGCAAGCGACGCGATCAATCGAATGGGGTCGGCATGAGACTGAACACCATCCAGTTCCCGACCGCGTAGCCGCCTGTCCTGCCGATCAGGTCTTGACCATCGACGCCTGGGATCAGTCCTGAATGTTCTTGGAGACCACTACGTTATGAGCCGCAGCCGCCGCAAAACACCCATCGTCGGGCACACGACCTGCGGCAGCGAGCGCGAGGACAAGAAGCTCTGGCATCAGCGCTGGCGCACCCGTGAGCGCACGGCGCTGACCAGCGCGTCGCCCGAAGCCCTGAGCGCCCATCTGCCCCTGCTGGAAAACCAGGCCAGCAGCGTCTGGTCGATGGGCAAGGATGGCCGCTCCTACTGGCCCGTCAAGCGCCAGGCCGCCACGGCGGATCGCATCGCCAATCACAAGGGACGCAACCCGCAAGAACGCGCCTCCCTGAAAAAGCGCCTGCTGCGCAAGTGGATGAGCAAATGAAGCTCTCCTTCCATCAGCACATTGCGCTGTTCTGGATGATCGGTGCTCCGGGCGTCTTCGCGCCCGTGATCGAGAACGCCAAGCGGCCCGATGCCGGCGCCGTCATGGCGTGGGGTGTCGCGATCGTGGCGGTGATGATCCTCTTCACCCCTTTGCTGCTGCGCTGTCCACCATTCCGGCGCTGGTATGGCCGGACGGATGCGCTGTCGGAGCGGCAGCGCCAGGCGCTTGCCGAGCGCGGCCTGCGCCGCTACTACCAGACCGCTTTCGATGACGGCTACGTGCCCCGCGTGATGCCCTACGTGTGGCGCATCATCTGGACGGTCGGCGGGTTGATGGCTGTGACCGCCGTACTGCCTACCAACACCGGACGGCCAGCCTTCGATGCCTTGGTGGTCTTCTCGACCTGGTATCCGATAGGCGTGATGCTGCTGGTTTTCGCGTCGAGGCCCCTTGGCCGGTTGATTCGCCAAAGAGCACAGGAGCGGCGGAAATGAGCACGTCAACCATCGAGGCGCTGGCCAGCGCCTGGGCAAGGATTGCCGAGGAAGCGGAATTCCCCGCTGACTACGAGGGGACTGCCACACCACAAGCGCATCGGGCTAGCGAAGCTATTCAGGAGCAGATTCGGGAGCGCATCGTCGCCACCAACGACATGCGGCTGTTCAGCCTGCTGCACCTGCTGGGTCAGGCGTCGCTGCGCATGGAGCAAGCGCTGTGGCCGGAGGATTACGAGCGGATGACGCGCGAGGTTGAGGAAGCCCTGCGGCAAGCCACCGACGCCAACGCCAGATCGTACACCCACGAAGAAGTGATGCAGGCGATGCAGGAACGCATCGACCGGGCGCGAGACAAGCCATGTTGATTGGCTATGCGCGCGTCTCGACGCAGGATCAGAACCTGGAGCTGCAACGCGAAGCCTTGAGCAAGGCCGGATGTAAAAAGGTCTTCGAGGACAAGGTGAGTGGCACGCGGGCAGACCGGCCTGGCTTGGCCAAGACGCTCGAAATGCTGCGCGAAGGCGATACTTTGGTCGTCTGGAAGCTCGACCGGCTGGGCCGGTCGGTCAAGCAACTGGTCGATCTGGTCGGCGATCTGCACAAGCACGGTGTCCAGTTCAGGAGCCTCACCGACTCCATCGACACCGGCACACCATCCGGGCGGTTCTTCTTCCACGTCATGGCGAGCCTTGCCGAAATGGAGCGCGAGCTGACCGTCGAGCGCACCCGCGCCGGGCTGGAAGTCGCCAAGCAGCTCGGCCGCAAAGGCGGCCGCAAGCCGAAGATGACCGACAGCAAGATCGAGTCGGCCAAGAAGCTGCTGGCCAGCGGGGTGCCGCCCAAGGACGTGGCCAAGAACCTCGGCGTGTCCATTCCGACGCTGTACCGCTGGGTGCCAGCCTCCACGCACGCTTAGCGTGCTTTATTTTCCGTTTTCTGAGACGACCCCACGCAGGGCGTCCTCACGGGGGTTGTAAGCCGGAACCGCCGAAATTTCCGTCACCCCAGTTCCAGCCCCGCCACGAGCGCATCGAGGTCGATGACCTTGTGTGGGATGCGACGACCCGCACCAATACTGGCTTTGCCAGCTTGCCGGAAAAATCGGGGGTTCCGGCTTGGAACCCCGATACGGTCATGTCGGTGTCTCCAGAAGTTGCAGGCATATCGCCCGATACCGTGCATCTCACTGAAGTTCTGTTTCCTTGTCTGGAAACAATACGTTCTGCGGCATAACCGTATTACCTACGGGGGGCGATGGCGGTGCGTGCTGGTGTAGAGCTGCGGTTACATGCTGGAAGTTTCTGCGTGATCAGCGCCGCCGACTGGCGCTACCGCGGAGGACGTGTGAATGACGACTGGTACAGCGGTGTGATTGGGGGATGAGGCCGTTGCCTGGCCTGCCACAACGACCAAGCCTGTTGTTCGGCCAGATACTGACGCGCCGTGCCTAGCCCGGCCAGTTCCAGCCTGTGCGCAAGTTCGGCACGGATCGGCGCATGGCAGTTGATTACTTGGTGCAGGCGGCGGGCACTGTATCCCAGGTGCGCTGCCAGGGCGTCGAGACTTATACCAAGCGCCGGAAGTACATCAAGGCGTAGCGCTTCACCTGGGTGGGGAGGGTTATACATAGTCATGGCTTGACCGTCGCCGGTTTTGCGTTAGGACTGTTGTAGTTGTTCGAGCAGACTGGTCAGCCAGTCGGGGCGAGAAGTGCTCTGCTCGTTCCGGCCGAAGAAGGCATCCAGGATGTAGCGGTTCTGTTCCAGCCCGGTGCTAGCCGCGTCGGAACGCTGTGATTTACCGATCACCTGATCCAGCGTAATTCCCGCCGCTGCGCCTTTCTCGGTCACCGTCCAGACGCCGTTGACGTTGGTGATGTCCGGCTCGAAGGGCTTGAGCTTCACGTCCTCGGAAGCGCTCAGCACGATGTTGTCCTTGATGCTGATGACCGGGGTATAGGTGGCGAATCGGCTGTCGAGCGAGGATTGCGCGCTGCCTTCGCTGGAGAACTTTGTCACCATCTGTTCGAGGAAGCCGAGGTCGCTGGTATTGCTCAAGGCGCCGTAGCCCGGATCGAGAATGTGGCGCAGGAAGCCCTGGTCGAGGCGGGTGCTGCTGATCGCAGTGCCGTTCAGGATGCGCTCGGCGGTGGCGGCGTCCTGCTCGTTGAAGCTGACCGTGAGCTGACGCCCCTGGACGTCGTAGTGGGTGCCGTTGTTGAAGTTCGAGCTCAGCCGGCCATTGTCGTGCTGGCGATAGTCGCCGAGTTCTTCGGCCAGGCGATCCACATGGGTCAGATCGGTGCCCTGTTCCTGGGCATAGGCGTACATCTCCGCGACCAGCGCGCGATCCTCGCGGGTGAGGAACTCGAAGGCGCTGCGACCGATGTTGCTGGTGCTCATGCCCTGGGCGCCGTTGGCGACCTCGGGCTCGGTGCCGCCGAACAGGCGCGAGACCATGAGGTCGTACCCGACGGTGCCGGATGTGCTGGCGGCTGATGATGCCGTGGTGACCTCACTGGCGGACTGCGTGGCGGATGACGATTGCGTTGCCACAGGTGAAGACGCGCCATCCGTTTCCTTGCGGGCGTAGGGGCCTGCGGAGACCAACTGCTCGATCAGGCTGGTGGCGCTGCTGCCCTTGCCTTCGGCCCGATGGGTCATGTAGTTGAAATCGAGGTCGATCTTCTGCTGCAGGTCGGCAGCGTAATCCTCGGGGTACTGCGCCTGCTCAATGGCCGGCAGGCTCTTGTAGTGTTCGAGCACTTCGCTGAAGAAGTTGGTGAGCTTGCCGGTGCGGTTGTATTCGTCCATGGCTTTCGCTACGGCCTTCTGCCTCCAGGCTTCTTCTTGGCTATAGGCTTCTTCCCAGGCCGCACGGCGTTCGTTGGTGGTGAAGGTGCCGCTGTCGTCGTAGGTGATCAGGGCCAGTTGATCGCGGGACATACCCTTGAAGGGATTGCTGCCGGAACCATTGACGAAGCTGGTGGCCTGCTTGGCACGGGCCAGCAACTCAGGGTCGTCGGTGTTAGGCACTTCGGCGTTGTGCTGGGCCTTGTTGGCGAAATAACTGTCGCCCGTAATCTGGTTGAGTAGTGCAGTGGCCTTCTGGCCCAACTCCTTGTGGCTGAGGCTGGTATCGCGGGTCTCGGCGCGCACAGCCGCCTCGCTCAACTGGCGGGCCAGGTTCGAGACGGTGCTGGAGGTGCCGGTGCTGCCCGTGCTTGTGGTGGCACCGGTCTTGTCGTCAGCAGCTACGGGTTGGGCCGTGGCACTGGTACTGCTGCCAGTCACGCGGCTGCTGGACAGGGATGTGTAGGTAGTGATACCGACCATGGTTGCTCTCTATGCGCATGTCGCTGCGACGTATCTATCCGAAAAGACTCATACTTTACGTACATAACGGCACGTTGGCGAAAAACTTTAGGCTCCGCTTGCCAAAGGACTGCTGATTGGCGTAGAGGGGCGCCATGGGGCAAGCAGACCGCATGGCGCCCCGCCAAGGTGGCTAGTAGCTGTAGCGGTAGGTCACAGTGTCGCTGCCGGCGGGATAGCCCGGCTGCTGGCCGCCCTGCACACGGTGGCGAATGATGACTCTGGCGCCATTGCCGAAGCTCTGGCCGTTATAGGTGGTCAGCGTGCCGGAAGAGTTCGGCAGGATGGCCGTGCAGCTTACCGGGTTGCTGTTGTAGGGGCGGTAGTAGCACAGTTCGACAGTCTCGCCTGTGTTGTTCGGGTAGGACGTCGTGCTCCAGTCGATGCCCTGCAATGTCTTGGTTTTGTTACCCGTGCCACTGGGAAAGTCGGAACTGATCAAGCCGAACTGGGCCAGCCCGGTGCCGTTGTTGACCACGATTATGATATCGGGACTGTCGGTCTTGGTGATGGTCGCGTCGATCGCATAGCCATATGACGATGCCAGGATCAGCGACAGCGCGAGCAGTTTCGTTGCGAGTAGCTTTTTCATAATGTTCTCTTTCCTGGGGTTCCAAGCCGGAACCCCCGATTTTTCCGGCAAGCTGGCAAAGCCAGTATTGGTGCGGGTCGTCGCTAAACAGTTGTTTTACGGCACTGGTACGCCATTGGCTGAAATCCCCGGCTTGCACAGCCAGAACATGCGCGACAAACCATGTCGGATAGTCTCAGCAGCCGGAAACTTCGCCTGCGACCTTTTCCGACAGAATTTTCGGGGATTCCGGCTTACAACCCCGTCATGGCGAGCCTTGCCGAAATGGAGCGCGAGCTGACCGTCGAGCGCACCCGCGCCGGGCTGGAAGTCGCCAAGCAGCTCGGCCGCAAAGGCGGCCGCAAGCCGAAGATGACCGACAGCAAGATCGAGTCGGCCAAGAAGCTGCTGGCCAGCGGGGTGCCGCCCAAGGACGTGGCCAAGAACCTCGGCGTGTCCATTCCGACGCTGTACCGCTGGGTGCCAGCCTCCACGCACGCTTAGCGTGCTTTATTTTCCGTTTTCTGAGACGACCCCTCATTGATCTGCTTCAGAGTCAGGTGATGGAGATCTATCTCCATGCTGGAGTGTTCCAGGGCTTCGAGCTGGCGATAACGTTCATGCTCCATCCGCGTTGAAAGTTTGATCCGGACGATCAGCTGCCTATCGGATTGGTGCAGGACGGCATGACCTCTCAAACCGCCCAGGTCAACAAAGCGCTCAACGCTATCTGCGACGATCATCACTGGTTGTCGCTCGACCTTTTCTTCCAAAAGTCGGCCGCCTTGTGTGGTAACCCGAACTGTTTCTATCAGCGCTGGGAGCATGAGCTGCTTTTGCTGGGCAATCAGGGCGACCGCTGCACGTCTGACACCTTCGCGGAAGCCATCAAAGCAGTCATTCGATTTCGCATGGCGGAAATGTGGGACAACCTTGTCGCCATTGTTGGCGGCATTTAAGGGTTGTTTACAGCCAGGGCATACGCAGCCACACCGAAGCCCGTTCTCGACCTCGTGCGCTCGAAATAGAGTGCCATCACGCTCACCGAAAGGGATTTTGGTCTCGTGCATGTCCTTTGCTTACGCCTTCCAGGTGGTTTGTGTCTTGGATGCAGGAACTTAGTCCAACCTGCTCTGAAAGTAATCAATCGGGGTATGGTTTGTCATGAAAGTGTTGCGGTTGAATGCTGTTGTCTTGGCTACGGGGCTCGCCAGATCAACGATTTATAAGCTCATTGGCTCAGGCGAGTTTCCACGCCCCGTGCCGCTGACTGGGCGATGTGTGGGCTGGATTGAATCTGAGGTGGCTGCTTGGATCCAGTCGAGGATTGAAGCGCGGGAAAGGATCCTAATGACTATGTTCGACTAACCAGCGGGAGCAGTGCACGAGACTCTAGCAAGCCATCGCTACCATTAACTCAGACCAGCGAGTGGTGTAGGCCGGGGAGAGCAATTCTCTTCGCATTGCCCACTCAGCTGGTTTGGAGATGCGCCCTGGCTGAAGTGTTCCACGCCCCCAGCGATTGTTGATCGCGTCCAGGGTGCTCATCAGTCGTTCGGTTTTCACAGGCTGCTCGGGAGCAAACAGATCCGGCGTGTATTCGTTCTTGCGGCACAGATCCAGCAGCATCACCTGAGCCTTGGCGTAGCTGAAACCCTCTCTGTAGACCTGCTGCAATCCAGCCTGTACAGCCTTGATGATCAGTCGGCTATCGTCGGTCGGGTAGGGTAGTTGGCAGAGAACACCGTTGGCATATTTGGCCTCAGAGGGATTAAACATCCCGGTGCGCAGACTCACGCGCACCTGCCTGCAGAGCGACTCTTGCTTGCGCAGCTTTTCAGCAGCGCGAGTGGCGTAGCTGGTCACGGCCTCCTGGATAGGAGCTAACTCACGCAGGCGCTTGCCGAAAGAGCGGCTGGAGCAGATTTCCTGCTTGGGCTCGATCTCGTTCTCGATCTCCAGGCAGGCCACGCCGCGCAGTTCGCGCACAGTTTTTTCGATCACGACATTGAATCGCTTGCGCAGTGTCCAGGCATCCATCTGTGCCAAGTCCCAAGCGGTCTTGATTTGCATGCCTTCCAGGTGAGCACGCATGCGGGGGCCAACGCCCCAGACTTCCTCTACGGCCATGACCTTGAGCAGCTTGTCGCGACGCACGGGATCGCGAATGTCTACGACGCCTCCGGTCTGCTTCTGCCAGCGCTTGGCGGCGTTATTGGCGAGCTTGGCCAGTGTTTTCGTAGTCGCGATACCAATGCCAACAGGGATGCCGGTCTTCTGCCTGATCTCTGCTTGTACCTGACGGCCTATCGACTCCAGCGGCTCGGGCAGCCCGGTCATATCGGCAAAGGCTTCATCGATGCTGTAGACCTCGATGCTTGGAAAGCAGCCCTCTAGGATCATCATCACACGCTCGCTCATATCTCCATTTATGTGTAATAGAAAGTCAATAAGAACCGGGCCATGCTCGCCCTTGGAGCTTCTCATACCCAACCGGTATGGC
>JBLUOL010000009.1:0-61433 GCA_048065775.1 Pseudomonas sp. GW6 | reverse complement strand
CTGGCGCTGCACGCCGAGCGCGCAGCCGAACGCCTGTTGGCGCGCGTTGGCGACGATACGCCGAGCGCTACCGTGCTCGGCGAACTCAACCCTCTGTCGGAGATTCGCCTGCCGGCGCCCGGCTCGGGTCTGGAGCTACAGATCGAACACCTGCAGATGCTGGCCAAGAACGATCCCGAGCGTGTCTCGGAAGTCATCAAACAGTGGATAGGGCGTAATGAACGAGACCTCAACCCAGCCTGACGGCCGCGGTGGTTCCACCGCCAAGGAAATGCGCCTGCGCGTGCAGAAGCGCTCGCTGAGCACGTCCGAGCAGGCCGCCATTCTCATGCTGAGCATGGGTGACGAGATTTCTGCCGGGGTGCTCAAGCACTTCTCGCGTGAGGAGATCGTCAGCATCAGCCAGGCGATGGCGCGCCTGTCCAACGTCAAGCAACCGATGGTTTCCGACGTCATCGGTCGCTTCTTCGAGGACTACAAGGAGCAGAGCAGCATCAAGGGCGCCTCGCGTGGCTACCTCGACGGCATGCTCAGCAAGGCGCTGGGCAGCGAAATCACCCGCTCGCTGCTCGACAGCATCTACGGCGAGGAGATCCGCGCCAAGATGGCCAAGATGGAGTGGCTCGACCCCAAGCAGTTCGCCGCCCTGATCGCCAAGGAGCACGCGCAGATGCAGGCGGTGTTCCTCGCCTTCCTGCCGCCCGGCATGGCCAGCGAAGTGCTCGAATGCATGCCCAAGGAGCGTCAGGACGAGCTGCTCTATCGCATTGCCAACCTCAACGAGGTCAACAGCGACGTCATCGCCGAGCTGGAGCAGTTGATCGAGCGCAGCCTGGCGGTGCTCAGCACCCAGGGTTCGCAGGTGCGTGGGGTCAAGCAGGCGGCGGACATCATGAACCGCTTCAAGGGGGATCGCGGGCAGATGTTCGAGCTGCTGCGCGCCCATGACGATCAGCTGGTCGAGCGCATCGAGGATGAAATGTACGACTTCTTCATCCTCTCGCGGCAAAACCAGGACGTGCTGCAGGCGCTGCTCGAAGCCGTGCCGCTGGAAGAGTGGGTGGTCGCCCTCAAGGGTGCCGAGCCCGAGCTGGTACGGGCTATCACCGGTGCCATGCCCAAGCGCCAGGCGCAGCAGATGGAGTCGATCAACCGCCGCCAGGGCCCGGTGCCGTTGAGCCGCGTCGAGCAGGTGCGCAAGGACATCATGGCCGTGGTCCGCGAAATGTCGGCCAGTGGCGAGCTGCAGGTGCAGCTGTTCCGCGAACAGACGGTGGAATGAGATGACGGTCAAGGTGATCAGCGGCGACGCCCGCCCGTGGCGCGCCTATCGCTTTCCCCCGCGCAGCAGCCAGCCAGCCGTGGACTGGAGCGGCGATGCCGCCGGCCTGCAGCGGGCCATGGCCGATGGCTTTCAGCAGGGCATCGAAAAGGGTTACCAGGACGGCCTGCAGCAGGGCGAGGAGGCCGGGCGTCAGGCCGGCTTCGAGCAGGGCCGCGACGAGGGCGTGAAGCTCGGGCGCGAGCAGGGGCGCAGTGAAGGCCGTCGCGAATTCGAACTGGCCGCACAGCCGCTGCAGCAGATCAGCGAGAAGGTCGAACAGTACCTGGGCGAGTTGGAGCACAAGCGTCGTCAGGAACTGCTGGAGCTGGTCAAGAAGGTCTCGCAGCAGGTCATCCGCTGCGAACTCACGTTGCATCCGACCCAGTTGCTGGCGCTGGTCGAGGAGGCCCTGACCAGCATGCCGGGCGAGCCCGAGGACGTGCAGGTATTGCTCAGCCCCGAAGAATACGCGCGGATCAAGGCGCTGGCGCCGGAGCGCGCGGCGAACTGGAAGCTGGTGGCCGACGAGCGCCTGGCACTGGGTGAGTGCCGCGTGGTCACGCCGCAGGCCGAGGCTGACGTGGGTTGCCAGCAGCGTCTGGATGCCTGCATCGACACCCTGGCCGAACATCTGCATCTGACCGAGGCCTGATCGCGCATGCTGGATTACAAGCTCGACGAAGCGCTGCGCTCGCTCGATGGCGTGCAACTGGCCAAGGTCGCCGGGCGTCTGGTGCGGGTCTCCGGCATGCTGCTGGAGAGCCTCGGCTGCCAGCGCAGCACCGGCCAGCGCTGTCGCGTCGAGCAGGCCGACGGCAGCCTGCTGGATGCTCAGGTGGTCGGCTTCAACCGCGATATCACCTACCTGATGCCGTTCAAGAAGCCGGTCGGCCTGGCCGCCGGCTCGCGGGTGTTCCCGGCCAAGGACGAAGCGCTGCTGCAGATCGACGAGTCCTGGTTAGGGCGCGTGGTCAACGGCCTCGGCGAGCCGCTGGACGAACGCGGCAAGCTCAGCGGGCGCGACCCGTTGCCGGTCGAACTGCCCAGGGTCAACCCGCTGCGCCGTCGCCCGGTGGAGGCCGCGCTGGATGTTGGCGTGCGCGCCATCAATGGTCTGCTGACCCTCGGCAAAGGCCAGCGCGTCGGCTTGTTCGCCGGCTCCGGGGTGGGCAAGAGCGTGTTGCTGGGGATGATCACCCGGCAGACCAAGGCCGACGTGGTGGTGGTCGGGCTGATCGGCGAGCGCGGGCGTGAGGTGCAGGAGTTCATCCTGCATTCCCTCGGCGAAGAAGGGCTGCGCAAGGCCGTGGTCGTCGTGGCGCCGGCCAACGAATCACCACTGATGCGCCTGAAGGCCACCGAGCTGTGCCACAGCATCGCTGCCTATTTTCGCGATCAGGGCCAGGACGTGCTGCTGCTGGTCGACTCGCTGACCCGCTATGCCATGGCCCAGCGCGAGATCGCCCTGGCCCTCGGCGAGCCGCCGGCGACCAAAGGCTATCCGCCGTCGGTATTCGGCATGCTGCCGGAGTTGGTGGAAAGCGCTGGCAACGGTGAGAGCGGTAGCGGCAGCCTCAGTGCCATCTACACCGTGCTGGCCGAAGGCGACGACCATCAGGACCCGATCGTCGACTGCGCGCGGGCGATTCTCGACGGCCATATCGTGCTGTCGCGGCGCCTGGCCGACGTCGGCCACTACCCTGCCATCGACATTTCCGCATCGGTCAGTCGCTGCATGAGCCAGGTCGGCGAGGCTGCGCATCTGGCGGCCGGGCGGCAGTTCAAGGAGTTCTACAGCACCTTCGAGAAGATCAAGGAGCTGATCCCGCTCGGCGGCTACACGCCGGGCATGGACGCCAAGACCGACCGCGCCGTGCAGCTGGCGCCCAGCCTCGAGCGCTTCCTGCGTCAGGAGGTCGGCACTGGCGCCGAGCTCGGCGCCAGCATCGCCACCTTGCAGAGCATCATCAAATGAAAGAACAGCTGGAAGTGCTCGGCCGTCTGGCCAGCCTGCGTGGCAACCGTGTGCAGCAGATGCTCGGGCGGGTCAGCTATCAGCAGAACCTGTGTCAGCGTTATCGCAACAACATCACCGGGCTCAGTCGCTTGTGCGGTTTCAGCGTACCGATGACCACGCCGCTGCAGCGCGACAACCAGCAGCGCTACAAGGCAACGCTGTACAAGATGGTCGAACTGCAGCGCCGCGAGCTGGCGCTGGCCGAGGAGAACCTGGCGCGCATTCAGGGCGAACTGCTGGCGGCGATGCGCAGCGAGAAGGTCATCACCCAGTTTCTCGAGGGCAAGATGGGCGAGTGGCAGGATCTGCTTGCCCGTCAGGAGCAGAAGATCCAGGATGGCCTGGCCGCGCAGGCCTGGTGGCGAGCCCAGGTCGGTTAATTTTGCACGACGCGTTTAAGTTCTTGCCGCGCCCGGTCGCTCTTAGGCCATAACACCACGCGAGTTGGATTCGAATCATGGAAATCAGCAGGCATCTCAAGCCCAGCCTTAACCCGGCCAGCGACGCTCCGGCACAGGTACAGAGCGCCCGTGCGCAGTCGAGCGGCAATGCTCGTGCGAGTGTCAGCCAGGAGCCGAGTCTGGAGCAGCTGCAAGACGCCTTGCGCAGCCTCCCCGAAGTCGACCTGGACAAGGTTGCCCAGCTCAAGGCGGCGCTGGCCCGCGGCGAACTGAGCAGCGATCCGGCCGCGCTGGCCGGCAGCATGCTGACCTATCACAGCGGTAGCGATGCGTGACCACCGCGCGTGAGCAACAGCTGCTGCTGGTCGTCGAGCAGGACCTGGAACAGGACTGCGCCGACTATCTGGTCCTGCGTGGGTTGATGCAGGAGCTGTATCAGCAGTTGCTCAAGCGCGACAGTCAGCAGATCGATCTGCTCAACGAGCAGATTCTGCCGCTGGTCGACCAGGCCAAGGCCCGTGCCGAACGCCGCAGCAAGGTGCTGACTGCCTTTGCGCTGGGCAGCGGTCATAGCGCCATGCAGAAGCTGCTGGCGCGTTATCCGCAGGCCCAACGCAATCACCTTGCTCACACCTGGGAGCAGCTCGGCCAACTGGCCGGCCAGTGCAAGCGCCTCAACGAGCGCAACGGCAAGTTGCTGGCCATGCATCACGAGATTCTCGAACAGCTGCTCGGCGAGCCGGGCTCGGCGCAGTTGTACGCGCCGCAGCCGTATTGAGTGACTTCGCCTGCGCTGGTTGTCGTTGGTGGGCTGAAGCCCACCCTACGGGCCTGAGTAGGCCGTCCGCTTCCAATGAGTTAGGCCTTGTAGGGTGGGCTTTAGCCCACGCGGATCATCGTCGGCCGGCTGAAGCGGATCGCCGCCCGGCCCTCCCTACGCCCCTGCAGCTCATGTCCCGCTCTCAAGGCGCCTGCCACGCCGTGCTAGACTCGCGCGCTTTCGATCTGTGGTGATTTCTCTCCGTGCCTCACGCCGCTCTCGCCCATCCGCCGCGCTGGCTGACCAATGCCCAGCTGCATCCGCAGCCTTGTGCCGGTGTGCGCGACTGGCTGTTCAACGAGGATTCGCTGACCCGGCGCCTGACCGCGCTGTCGCATGACGGCTTCTCGGTCTCGCCGTTGCAGGAAGGCTGGCAGCGTTTGCGCGCGGACGAGTGCGCATTGCTTGGTGTGGCCGATGGCAGCCAGGGCTGGGTGCGCGAGGTGTACCTGCGCGGTCATGGGCAGCCCTGGGTGTTCGCCCGTAGCGTTGCCGCGCGCAGCGTGCTGGAGGGTTCCGGGCTGAATCTGGCGGAGCTGGGCAGTCGCTCGCTGGGTGAGCTGCTGTTCAGTGACAGGGCCTTCGATCGCGGCGAGTTGCAGGCCTGCCGCTATCCGGCGGCCTGGCTGCCGCAGGAGGTGCGCGAAGAGCGCCTGTGGGCGCGGCGCTCGTGCTTCAGCCGGGGGGCGCTTGGTGTATTGGTGGCTGAGGTGTTTCTGCCGGCCTTTTGGCAGGCGGCGGGTATCGAGGCGTAGGGTTCGCACTACCATTGCCTACTCAGGCTATCCCTGTTGTCTGTCAGGCCCATGGCGTACTGCTTCGCGAGTACGCCCTACGCGCTAAGGCGTACTGCTTCGCGACGACTGCATGGATGCAGGAGGTAGAGCGACGCAGGAAGCCAAAGCCGATTACGCCCTACGCGTTGAACCGCTTGTGGCGGTGAGCATCGACGCTAAAGCGCCTCCCACACACGCTTGCTCGTATAATCCGCGCAACCTGCACGGAGACGCTTCGATGTACACCCGCCTGTTGCAATCGACCACCCGCCTGCACCCACGCGCCTGGGACTTCATACAGCTGATGCGCCTGGACAAGCCCATCGGTATCTATCTGCTGTTGTGGCCGACCTTGTGGGCGCTGTGGGTGGCTGCCGAAGGCGTGCCGAGCGCGAAGAACCTGTTCATTTTCGTCGCCGGTGTGATCCTGATGCGCGCCGCCGGCTGCGTGATCAACGACTACGCCGACCGCAACTTCGACGGTCACGTCAGCCGCACCAGGGCGCGTCCGCTGGCCAGCGGCAAGATCAAGCCACGCGAGGCGCTGGTGCTGTTCGCCGTGCTGGTGGCGATGAGTTTCGTGCTGGTGCTGTTCACTAATGCCACCACCATCTGGCTGTCTTTCGGCGGCCTGGCTCTGGCCGCCTGTTACCCCTTCATGAAGCGCTACACCTTCTACCCGCAGGTGGTGCTCGGCGCGGCATTCTCCTGGGGTATGCCGATGGCCTTCACCGCCGAAACCGGCAGCCTGCCACCTGAAGCCTGGCTGCTGTACATCGCCAACCTGCTGTGGACCGTGGCCTACGACACCTACTACGCCATGGCCGACCGTGAGGACGACCTGAAGATCGGGGTGAAGTCCACCGCCATCCTGTTCGGCGACGCCGACCGCCTGATCATCGCCATCCTCCAGGGGCTGGCGCTGCTCTGCCTGCTGCTGGCTGGCGCACGTTTCGAGCTGGGGGTCTGCTTCCACCTCGGTCTGCTGGTGGCCGCCGCCTGCTTC
Organism: Pseudomonas sp. GW6; assembly: GCA_048065775.1. Classification (GTDB taxonomy): domain Bacteria; phylum Pseudomonadota; class Gammaproteobacteria; order Pseudomonadales; family Pseudomonadaceae; genus Aquipseudomonas. The sequence goes on along the minus strand of JBLUOL010000009.1, from coordinate 55,089 downwards.
GCCTGGGAGTTCCACGTGACCCGCCGTCGCGAGCCGCTGGTGTGCTTCAACGCCTTCCTGCACAACCACTGGGCGGGGCTGGCGATCTTCGTCGGCCTGGTCGCCGACTACGCGCTGCGCTGAAACCAGCGCAGCGCCTGGAATGATGGGGGATTAGTAGGCTTCCGGCTTGGCGACGTGCCAGACGCCCATCTTGCCATCGCCCGTGACCTCACCGGGCTGCTTGTCGTTGATGAAGGTGTACAGCGGCTTGCCGTCATAGGCCCACTGCAGGGTGCCGTCGTCGCGCTTGACCAGGCTCCACTCGCCTTCGGCCTTGGCCCCGGCCTCAGCCTTCAGTGGCGGCCAGTTCTGCGCGCACTGGCCCGTGCAGTTGGATACGCCCGCGGCGTCCTTGTCGTAGGTGTAGAGCGCCATGCCCTTGGCATCCACCAGCATGCCGTCCTTCTCCATCGCCGGTTCGGCCGCCAGGCCCAGCAGGGGCCAGCTCAGCAGGGCACTGGCGAGCAGCGGGACTAATCGGGGGGTAATTCTTCTCATTTTTTAGCCTCTCCTCGGAATGAACAGCGACAGCCTGGCGGCAGCTGGGAGCAAGACTGGAGGTCACAGCGATACAGGACGGAAGGAGCCACGAACTCCCATAAGTGCCTATGGGGTCCTGTGCCAGGCTCCAGGCCGCCCCGGATTGGCGGCAGCCTCAACCAGTTTAGACGAGGCCCGCGGCGGAAATGTTCGGTGTTTTTCGCGGCCATGGCGGCAGCCGATAACTCCGTGTCACATACCTGCAATAATTCCGTTATCTAATGCGCGCAGACAGTTGAACGAACCGAGGCAGGACCATGGTTGGCAAGAACATCCTGATCGTCGATGACGAAGCACCGATCCGCGAGATGATTGCGGTGGCCCTGGAGATGGCCGGTTACGAGTGCCTGGAGGCGGAGAATACCCAGCAGGCCCACGCCGTGATCGTCGACCGCAAACCCGATCTGATCCTGCTCGACTGGATGCTGCCCGGCACCAGCGGCATCGAACTGGCCCGCCGCCTCAAGCGCGACGAGCTGACCTGCGATATCCCGATCATCATGCTCACCGCCAAGGGTGAAGAGGACAACAAGATCCAGGGCCTGGAAGTCGGCGCCGACGACTACATCACCAAGCCCTTCTCCCCGCGTGAGCTGGTGGCCCGCCTCAAGGCCGTGCTGCGCCGTGCCGGGCCCAGCGACAGCGAGGCGCCGATCGAGGTCGGCGGGCTGTTGCTCGATCCCATCAGTCATCGTGTAACCATCGATGGCAAACCGGCCGAGATGGGCCCGACCGAATATCGCCTGCTGCAGTTCTTCATGACCCATCAGGAGCGTGCCTACACCCGCGGCCAGTTGCTCGACCAGGTCTGGGGCGGCAACGTCTACGTCGAGGAGCGTACCGTCGACGTGCATATCCGCCGTCTGCGCAAGGCGCTCGGTGATGCCTACGAAAACCTGGTACAAACCGTGCGCGGGACTGGGTATCGTTTCTCCACCAAAGGTTGATCGCTAGCGCGGTGTTTCTGCGCCCACGTTCTTCTGACAAGGATGCGCTCCATCGTGAATCAAAACTGGCGTGGCGCCGTGGTGCGCCGGCTGTTGCTGTTGATCGGTGCCAGCCTGCTGCTGGGCTTCATCACCGGCCAGTACGCCTGGGTGTTGGCTGGCGGCCTGGCCATTCATCTGGGCTGGACCCTCAGCCAGTTGCTGCGCCTGCACAAATGGCTGCGCGAGCACAAACCCGACGAACCGCCGCCGGATGGCTACGGCCTGTGGGGCGAGGTGTTCGACAGCATCTACCACCTGCAACGGCGTAACCAGAAGGCACGTGGCCGTTTGCAGGCGGTGATCGACCGCGTGCAGGAGTCCACTGCCGCCCTCAAGGATGCCGTGGTGATGCTCGACAGCCAGGGCAACCTGGAATGGTGGAACCGCGCAGCCGAGACCCTGCTGGGCCTGAAGACGCCGCAGGACAGTGGTCAACAGTTGGCCAACCTGGTGCGCGACCCGCGTTTCAAAGATTACTTCGAGCGTGGCAACTATGCCGATGCCCTGGAGATTCCTTCACCGATCAACGATCGCCGCCGCTTGCAGTTCCATATCACCCGCTACGGCAATCGCGAGCATCTGTTGCTGGTGCGTGACGTTACCCGTCTGCATCAGCTGGAACAGATGCGCAAGGACTTCGTCGCCAACGTCTCCCATGAGCTGCGTACGCCGTTGACGGTGATTGCCGGCTATCTGGAGACGCTTCTGGACAACGTCGAGGCGGTCAATCCGCGCTGGCTGCGCGCATTGCAGCAGATGCAGCAACAGGGCGCGCGCATGCAGACCCTGCTCAACGATCTGCTCCTGTTGGCCAAGCTGGAAGCCACCGATTACCCGTCGGACAACCAGCCGGTGGCGGCCGACCTGATGCTGCTGTCGATCAAGAACGACGCCCAAGCATTGTCTGGTGAGCAACAGCATCGCATCAGCCTGGAGGCCGATCCGCATCTGAAGCTCAAGGGCAGTGAGGCCGAGCTGCGCAGCGCCTTCTCCAACCTGGTGTTCAACGCGGTGAAGTACACCCCGGCCGGAGGCGACATCCGTATTCGCTGGTGGTCTGACGAGAAGGGCGCACACCTGTCGGTCAGCGATACCGGTATGGGCATCGAGGCCAAGCACTTGCCGCGCCTGACCGAGCGCTTCTACCGGGTCGATTCGAGCCGTGCCAGCAATACCGGTGGCACCGGGCTGGGCCTGGCCATCGTCAAGCATGTGCTGCTGCGTCACCGTGGCAATCTGGAGATCAGCAGCGTGCCTGGCAAGGGCAGCACCTTTACCTGCCATTTCGCCCCGGCGCAGGTGGTGCAGCGTGCGCGCTGAGTGCTTGCATTCGACGCGGCGAAGCTCCAACCTCTAGCTATCTTTGGCTAATCCGAACCTTCATGGACCCCTCCACGAGTCTTCCTGCTCCCGATTACTTCGCCGATTTCGGCCTCATGCTGTTCGCCCTGTTTCTGGTCCTGCTCAACGGCTTCTTCGTCGCCGCGGAGTTCGCCATCGTGCGCCTGCGCGCCACCAAGGTCGATGCCCTGGCCGAGGCCCACGGCTGGCGCGGGCATATTCTGCGCACCGTGCACAACCAGATGGACGCCTACCTCTCGGCTTGTCAGCTGGGCATCACCCTGGCTTCGCTGGGACTTGGCTGGGTCGGTGAGCCAGCCTTCGCCGAGCTGCTGACGCCGCTGCTGGTGGCGGTTGGCGTGGAGTCACCCAAGCTGATTCACGGTATCGCTTTCTTCACTGCGTTCTCGATCATTTCCTACCTGCACATCGTCATCGGCGAGCTGGCGCCCAAGTCCTGGGCGATTCGTAAACCGGAACTGTTGTCGCTGTGGACGGCAGCGCCGCTGTACGCCTTCTACTGGCTGATGTACCCGGCGATCTTCGTGCTCAACGCCAGTGCCAATGCCATCCTGCGCATCGCCGGGCAAGGCGAGCCGGGACCGCACCACGAGCATCACTACAGCCGCGACGAGCTCAAGCTGATCCTGCATTCCAGCCGCGCGACCAGCGACAACGACCAGGATCTGCGGGTGCTGGCGTCGGCAGTCGAGCTGGGCGAGCTGGAGGTGGTGGACTGGGCCAACTCTCGCGAGGACCTGGTCTTCCTGGAACTCAACGCCAGCCTCGATCAGGTGTTCACCACCTTCCGCCGCCACAAGTACAGCCGCTACCCGATCTTCGACGAGAGCAAGGGCGAGTTCGTCGGCGTGCTGCATATCAAGGACCTGCTGCTGCACCTGTCGCTGCTGGAGATGCTGCCGTCAGCGCTCAAGCTGGCGGATCTGATGCACCCGCTCGAGCGCGTCAGCCGGCACATGCCGCTGTCGCAGCTGCTCGAGCAGTTCCGCCAGGGCGGCGCGCACTTCGCCCTGGTCGAGGAGGCCGACGGCAAGGTGATCGGCTACCTGACCATGGAAGACGTGCTCGAAGCACTGGTCGGCGATATTCAGGACGAACACCGCAAGGCCGAGCGCGGCATCCTCGCCTACCAGCCGGGCAAGCTGCTGGTGCGCGGCGACACACCGCTGGCCAAGGTCGAGCGCCTGCTCGGTGTCGACCTCGACCATATCGAGGCCGAGACGTTGGCCGGGTTGATCTACGAGACCCTCAAGCGCATGCCTGACGAAGAGGAGGTGCTGGAAACCGATGGCCTGCGCATCATCGTCAAGAAGATGAAGGGGCCCAAGGTGGTCCTGGCCAAAGTGGTCAAGCTGGATTGATCTCTCCTGGGGCTGGCCGGTTGCTCGCTATCCGCTCAGGCCGCATCCCCTCTGGCCTGCGTCGAGGTCAGCGTTTCGCTTATGATCGATCGGTCAGCTTCGCTCCTGGTAAACCCCCGCAAACCCTTGTGCGGCAAGGGTTATTGCCGTTCGTCGGTTTAGTCGAATCCCTCCTGGCAGAGGCAGTCTAGGTACTTGCGTCCCACCTCCCGGTGAGCGGCGTTATCCACTCATTGCCAAGGAAATCGTCATGCAGCTGTCCAGCATAACCCCCAAAGCAACACTCGCCCTGTGCCTGGCGGGCGCCTCGCAGGCCTATGCAGACTCGGTCACCGACCCCATCTCGACCTTCGGTGTCATCGCTTCGCACAACCAGTACAAGCTCACCGTGGACGATGAAAGCGACAAGGAGCGCCTCAATCAGGGCGGCCTGTTCTACCACTTCGGTAACAAGCTGACCGGGCAGGAGGGCTTCATCTATCAAGCGGGGATCGAAGGCCAATACCGTGACAAGGACGATGTGGAATACAAGTCCGCGCGTGCCGATATCGACCTCGGTCTGCGCGCCGCACTGAGCACCAACAACTATGTCGACGTGATCGTCGGTGGCGGCTACGACTGGGGCCGCATCGAACAGGACGACGTCGGCCCGTTCGACAGCAACGTCAAGCTGACCAGCAAGTCGCCCTTCGCCAAGGCCGGGCTCGGCTACAACTACCTGACGCCGGACTACACCCTGCGCCTGGAGGTGGGTGCGCGCTACTCGATCAATTCCGAAGCGCGCCTGAAGGTCGATGGCGACAGTGATTCCGTGGACCTCAAGGACAAGGTCAATCCGTACGGCGAGCTGACCGTGCTGTGGAACAAGGGCATCAACAACCTGCCGATCAGCACCAGCCTGTACTACACCCAGACCCGCTATGAACTCGACAGCAACAGCGCCATCGCCGAGCGCAGCAAGCTCAAGCAGGAGCAAGTCGGCCTGCGCGTAGGCCTGGCGTTCTAAGCGCCTCCCAGACCGCCTGCTTGCCAGGCGGTCTGCTCTGATTCCCGCATTGCATCTTTCCCCCAATCTGCGAATGGCTGACTGAACCTCATCTGGCCAGCGCTTGCCCGATCCAGTAGGGTGTGATCCCGCCATCTTGGGAGGCGGCCGGTGGGTCGTCGCGTCGTTTTTATTGTGAGGAAAGAGCGCATGAGTGCACCAGTCGTCATCGTCGGCACCGGCCTGGCCGGCTACAACCTGGCCAAGGAGTGGCGCAAGCTCGACACGCAGACGCCCTTGCTGCTGATCACCGCTGACGACGGCCGCTCCTATTCCAAGCCGATGCTGTCCACCGGCTTTGGCAAGAACAAGGATGCCGACGGCCTGGCCATGGCCGAAGCCGGCGCCATGGCCGAGCAGCTCAACGCGGAGATCCGCACCCATACCCGCATCACCGGTATCGACCCGGGTCACAAGCGCTTGTGGATCGGTGAGGAAGCCGTGCCATACCGCGACCTGGTACTGGCCTGGGGCGCCGAGCCGATTCGTGTGCCGGTGGAAGGCGATGCCCAGGACGCGGTGTTCCCGATCAATGACCTGGAAGACTACGCGCGCTTTCGCAGCGCCGTGGCTGGCAAACGTCGGGTATTGATCCTCGGCGCCGGGCTGATTGGTTGCGAGTTCGCCAACGACCTCAGTGCTGGCGGCTATGAGGTAGAGCTGCTGGCGCCCTGTGAGCAGGTGATGCCGGGCCTGCTGCATCCGGCAGCGGCCTCTGCCGTACAAGCCGGCCTGGAAGGTCTGGGCGTACGTTTTCATCTCGGCCCGGTGCTGGCCAGTCTCGACCGCCAGGGTGAGGCGCTGCAGGCGACGCTGTCTGATGGCCGCCTGATTGCGTGCGACGCGGTGGTCTCCGCAGTCGGCCTGCGCCCACGCACCGCGCTCGCTACGGCAGCCGGTCTCGACATCAACCGTGGCGTGATGGTCGACCGCCAGTTGCGCACCTCGCACGCCAATATCTACGCCCTGGGCGACTGCGCCGAGGTCGACGGCCTCAACCTGCTCTACGTCATGCCGCTGATGGCCTGTGCCCGGGCGCTGGCCAAGACCCTGGCTGGTGAGCCGACGGTGGTCAGCTATGGGCCGATGCCGGTGACGGTAAAGACGCCGGTATGCCCGCTGGTGGTCTCGCCGCCACCGCGTGGCAGCCAGGGCGAATGGATGGTCGAAGGCAGCGGCAGCGACATCAAGGCGCTCTGCCGCGAGGCTTCCGGAGCACTGCTCGGTTATGCGCTGACCGGCGCCGCCGTGCAGGAGAAACTGGCACTGAACAAGGAGCTACCGGCACTGCTGGCGTGATTGCCTGCGGTTCTGTCGGATACGCCACGAAATTGCCTGGTTAAAGTGGCGGGCGAGACTGGCGCAGTGCGATGCGGCATGCCATTCTCCCAAGGGTCTGCCGCAGCGCAGAGCTGTTGCGGCGCCTTGGGCGCTGTTCTGGAAGGACAGCACGGACACAACAACAAAAAACCGTCAAAGAGGCATCTATGCGTAAACCGGAACTCGCCGCCGCCATCGCCGAAAAGGCTGATCTGACCAAGGATCAGGCCAATCGTGTACTCAACGCCGTACTGGAAGAAATCACCGGTGCACTGAACCGCAAGGACAGTGTGACCCTGGTTGGCTTCGGGACTTTCGTCCAACGCCACCGCGGCGCCCGTACTGGTAAGAACCCACAAACCGGTCAGCCGGTGAAGATCAAGGCCAGCAACACCGTCGCTTTCAAACCGGGCAAGTCCCTGAAAGACGCGGTCAACTGAGCCCGTTACCCGGAGCCGTTCGGCTCCGGGTTCCCCCTGCGCAGCCATGCTGCGACATTCGCTGATACAGCCATGCTTTAGACAGGCTGTAGTCCTGCAAGAAAAGCACTACAATGCGCGGCCATCATCTTCGATCACGAGGCCTTGTGCATGAAATTCCGTTTTCTCCTGTGGATGCTGGGCCGCCTGATGGCCAAGGCCAGTCGTGAAAACCCGGCGTTCCGCCAGCAGCTCGAAGGTCGCGATATGGTGTTCCAGTTGCACACGCTGGACGGCAAGGTCGCACGCCACTTCACCGTGGCCGGTCAGCGCGTGACCAGCAAGCGCGGCGCCGCCCCGGATCCGGCCTTCGCCATCGGCTTCAAGGATGCCGCCTACGGCTTCGAAACCATGACCGCGAAGAACAAGCAGCTGGCCTTCATGCAGGGCATCCAGAACAAGGACATCCAGATCCAGGGCAACCCGGCGCTGGTTATGTGGTTCCAGGGGCTGACCAAGTACCTGATACCGAAGAAGAAGGCCGGGGAGGCCAAAAAGGCCGCTTGATCGGCTGATGCCTGTCAGTTAGGCGTCGACGCATCGAAATTGTAGGAGCGGTGCTCCGCCGCGAATCAGGCGCTGCGCCCTCGAAAACGCTTCGCCCCGGGGCGGGGCTCCTACGAAAGACCACGTTGGCAACCTTATCTGGTTGGCTTCCGATAGGCGTCGCGGCTGGCCGCGACGCCGCGCTTTGGTTAGGCTGCCAGGCACGTCCCTGTGGAAAGCCCGACCATGCGTCTTTTCCTGTTACCCCTGCTATTGCTGGCCGCCACCACTGCACGAGCCGAGCCAGCGTCTGCCAAGGCCTTGTTGCCGCTGTTCGAACTCGCCGGTATCCATCTGCTGTGCGAACAGAGCGCGCCGTTGCTGCAGCGTGGCCAGGATGAAACCGAACAGAAGCGCCTCGCCCAGCTCTTCGCTGGCGAGGCCTTTTGTCTGGACCTGGCCCAGCGCGTCGCTGCCCGCTTCGATGCGGCGCAGGGCGAGCAGGTCCGTGAGCGTCTCGATAGCCCGTTGGCGCAGCGTTTCACCGCTGCCGAGCGCGCCGTCGGTGAGCAACCCGAAGGCTTGGCTGAATACCGCCAGCGCCTGCAGGAGCAGCCGCCACGAGGTGCGCGTCTGGAGTTGGTCAAGCGTCTCGACGCTGCCGCGCGTACCACTGAACTGGCCAGCCTGCTACGTTACGAAGTCGGCAAGACCCAGGCATTGCTGGCGCTAAGGGCGCGGGGCGAGAACCTCAGCGAAGCCGAACTGCAGGCGCAGACGCAGACGCAAGCGAACGCCATTCGCCAATCCAGCGAGCTGGCGGTGGAAAGTTTCATGTTCTATGCCTACCGGCAGATGCCCAGCGATCAGCTCGCCGAGTATGCGGCGCTCTACGAGCATCCCAGCGTCAGCCAGCTGCTGGCCATCAGTCTCGAAGTAGTGCCGCAGCTATTCTCTGAACGTCGTGAACAACTGCGCCTGGCAGCAAGCAAGCCATAGCGCGGCCCGGAACGCCGGCGCCGCTAGGAACGAGAACAGCCTACCGCTCGCGAGCAACTGCGCCAGACGGCAGGCAAGGCCTCAGGGGCAGGGTGTGGGAACCTGAGCTGCAGCCGCTCAGTGCGGCTGCTGGAACTGCGCTGCCAGTTCACGCAAGGCGACCTCGGCGCTTAGCACCTTATTCACCGCGTCTTCGGCTTTTTCCCGGGTCAGCCCCAGGGCATCGAACAGCTCATCAGGAATCTCGTTCTGCGGCCCGGCACCGATACCCCGGTTGCGCAGCAGGCTGACCGCCAGGCACACCAGATTGGGGAAGGCCGCGCTGTCGCCGGCGTAGGACGGGTCGTGCTGAAAGCGCAGAGCGCTGGACAGCTCTTCCGGCATATCCCAGTGGCGCATCAGCCAGGCACCGATCTGCTCGCGGGTGATGCCCAGCAGGTGCTGCTCGATATGCCCGGCAGGCAGGTGCGGGTTGACCTCCAGGTGACGGCAGATCAACGAGAAGTGCGGTGGGAACACGTGCGCCAGGACCAGGTAACCGAAGTTGTGCAGCAGACCGGCCAGGTAGGTCAGGCCGGCTTCCGGGCGCTGTGCGCGCGGCATGGCGCGGGTCAGGCCCTCGATCACTGCAGCGGTATAGATCGCTTGCTGCCAGTAAGGGGTGGCGTGCTGCGGCTGATCCTTGGGCAGGCTCAGAGTCTTGCCCAGTGCCAGGCCGAGAGCCAGGTTGATCACCAGGTCGAAGCCCAGTACGCGGACGATGGCATCTTCCACCGAGCGGATCTTGCCGGGCGCGGCGTAGTAGGGCGAGGCTGCCCAGCTGACCACCTGTGCCGCCAGTGCCGGGTCGGTTTCGACCACGCCGGTGATGTCGTCCACCGTGGCATTGGGGTCAACGCGCAGCTTGATGATCTTCTGTGCGGTTTCCGGCAGCGGCGGAATCTCGATGGTTTCTTCCAGGCGCTGCTGGATGCGCCGTGCGGTAAAGGCCTGCACGGCTTGGGTGATTTCCGCGCGGTCATCATGGGGGCGATCGAGGTTCGGTTTGATCGCGCTGACCGGCTCACCGAAACGCGCCGCGCTGGCCTTGCTCAGCAGCGCCTTGAAGGCCTCGGTGGGGATCTCCAGCAACACACCAGGCTGGCCGGACTCGATCAGCAGACTGGGCACCTGCAGCAGGCGTTCTTCGTAGAGGCAGGGCGAGCTGGTCAGTGGTGGCAAACCGGGCAGTGCGGCCAGATTGTGCTTGCCGAGCATGCGCTCCAGGCGTTCCGGCTTGACCGCCGTGAGCTGTCGCCCAGTCAGTTCGGCCAGGCGCGACAGATCGAGCATGTGGCTACGCGGATAGAGCACCAGCAGGGCGCCGATGGCATCGTCCACCAGCACGGCCTGCAGGCGCGCCTCACTTGGCTGACCCGGGCGCTCCGCGCGTACCTGATAGGGCACGGCGAGTTTCTCCAGCAGTTGCACGATCACGGCGGGGGCTTGCGCAGTGGCGTTGGCGGCGAGGGCGGCTTCAGTCATATCGATATCCAGCGTTGGCGCATGTGCCCCGGAGTATAACCAGCGAGGATTTGCGCAAAGGTTCGTGGCGACGGTTGTCCTGTGAACAGGTTCACACTTGACCGTATTGCTGGCCATGGCGCAACCAGCGTTCCAACAATGGAGCCACATGTTGTGGCCAATGTTCCAATAGTGCCTGCGCCGCGTCGCGCACGGCGGGCAGCAGGTCGGCATCGCGCATCAGGTCAGCGACCTTGAATTGCAGCAGACCGGTCTGCCGGGTGCCGAGCATTTCCCCCGGCCCCCTGAGTTCGAGGTCCTTCTCGGCGATGACGAAACCGTCGGTGGTCTCGCGCATGATTGCCAGGCGCTCGCGCCCGAGTTGCGACAATGGTGCATGGTAGAGCAGCACGCAATGACTGGCGGCGCTGCCACGGCCGACCCGGCCGCGCAGCTGGTGTAGCTGGGCCAGGCCCAGGCGTTCGGGATTTTCAATGATCATCAGGCTGGCATTGGGTACGTCGACGCCGACCTCGATTACCGTGGTGGCCACCAGCAGTTGCAGCTTGTCCTGCTTGAACTCATCCATCACCGCGGCTTTTTCGGCCGGTTTCATGCGCCCGTGGATCAGCCCGACGCGCAGCTCGCCGAGGGCCGCAGACAGCTCCTCGAAGCTGGTTTCCGCGGCCTGGCAGGTGAGCTCTTCGGATTCTTCGATGAGGGTGCAGACCCAATAGGCCTGGCGCCCCTGCTGGCAGGCATTGCGTACGCGCTCGACCACCTCATCGCGGCGGCTGTCGGCGATCACCAGGGTGTTGACCGGCGTGCGCCCTGGCGGCAGTTCGTCGAGGATCGAGGTGTCCAGATCGGCGTAGGCACTCATCGCCAGGGTGCGCGGGATGGGCGTGGCGGTCATGATCAACTGGTGCGGACAGAGGCGGCCGTCGATGCCCTTCTGGCGCAGGGCCAGGCGCTGCTGTACGCCGAAGCGGTGCTGTTCGTCGATGATCACCAGGGCCAGGCGCTTGAACCTCACCTCGTCCTGGAACAGGGCGTGGGTGCCGACCACCATCGGGCAGCCGCCAGCGATCTGTTCCAGGGCTGCTGCGCGGGCCTTGCCCTTGAGCTTGCCGGCCAGCCAGGCGACGTCCAGGCCAAGCGGTGCCAGCCATTTGCTGAAGTTGAGAAAGTGCTGCTCGGCGAGGATCTCGGTCGGCGCCATCAGTGCCACCTGATAACCGGCCTCCAGCGCCTGCAAGGCGGCCAGCGCGGCGACCACGGTCTTGCCGGCGCCGACGTCACCCTGCACCAGGCGCAGCATGGGCTCGCTCTGCGCCAGGTCGTAGGCGATCTCGGCGCCTACGCGCTGCTGCGCGCCGGTCGGGGCGAAACCGAGGTTGGCCAGGTACTGTTGCGGCAGCTTCTGCGCTGGCGGCAGGGCTGGCGCCTGCTGCGCACGCACCTGTTCGCGCAGGCGCTGCAGCGATAGCTGATGGGTCAGCAGTTCCTCGAAGGCCAGGCGATGCTGCGCCCAGTGGCGGCCCTCGGCGAGCTCTTCGAGATCGGCGTCCGGCGGCGGCCGGTGCAGGTAACGGATGGCCTCATCCAAGGGGGCCAGGCGATAGTCGCGGGCCAGCTCGTCGGGTAGCCAGTCGGGCAGGCTGCGTGGGCCGAGACGCGCCAGTGCCTGCTGGCTGAGCTGACGCAGGCGCTGCTGGGTCAGGCCTTCGGTGGTCGGATAGATGGGCGTCAGGCTCTGCTCCACCGGAGCCGGCTCGTCGCCGCTCTGCGCGCGGTATTCCGGGTGGTAGATCTCCAACCCGGTGGCGCCGGGGCGGACTTCACCGTAGCAGCGCAGAGCGGTGCCGCGTTTGAGCCCTTCCTTCTGCGCCTGGCTGAAGTGGAAGAAGCGCAGGCTCAGCGTGCCGCTGCCATCCTGCAGGCGCACCAGCAGGCTGCGCCTCCGGCCCATGACCACGTCGGCGCCAGCGACGATGCCCTCGACCACCGCATCCTGCCCCGGGCGCAGCGCGCCGATGGGGGTGATGCGGGTGCGATCCTGGTAGCGCAGCGGCAGGTGGAACAGCACGTCCTGCAGGTTTTCCAGGCCGACCTTGGCCAGTTTCTCGGCCAGGGCGGCGCCTACGCCTTTGAGCGCAGTGACGGAAACCGCTGCCAGCTCGCTCACCTCTGGCCTCAGACTGCCTTGGTCTGCGGGCTGCGGGCGACCGAGCAGAGGCGGATCGAGTCGGCCAGCACTTCGATGGCGTTGGGCCGCGGGAAGCTGGCACGCCAGGCGATGGCCACGGTACGGAACGGCACCGGCGCGCTGAGCGGACGCACTTCGATCACGCCGGGCGCATAGTGGTGGCTGTCCACTGCCGAGAACGGCAGGATCGACACGCCGAGGCCGGAGGCGACCATATGGCGGATGGTTTCCAGCGAGCTGGATTCCACCGTGGTGTGTTTGCCGTGATCGTCACCGCCCTTGCGCAGGGTCGGGCAGGCTTCCAGCACCTGATCGCGGAAACAGTGGCCCTCGCCGAGCAGCAGCAGGCTTTTGTCGTTGAGCAGTTTGGTGTCGATGGTGTCCAGCGCCGCCCAGGGGTGGCCGGCCGGCAGCAGGGCGTAGAACGGCTCGTCGTACAGCGGCTTGGTCAGCACATCGGCTTCCTGGAACGGCAGGGCGATGATGATGGCGTCCAGCTCACCGGTGCGCAGCTTGTCGCGCAGGATGTGGGTGAAGTTTTCCTCGATGTACAGCGGCATGTCCGGGGCGACCCGGTGCAGCTGCGGAATCAGGTGTGGGAACAGATAGGGGCCGACGGTGTAGATGGCGCCAATCTTCAGCGGGGCGGTCAGCTGGTTCTTGCCGGCCTGGGCCAGCTCGCGAATGCCCTGGGCCTGCTCCAGCACCTTCTGTGCCTGGGTGACGATGCCCTCACCGACCGGGGTCAGGCGCACGGCGCTTTTGCTGCGCTCGAAGATCAGTACGCCGAGCTCGTCCTCCAACTTCTTCACGCCCACCGACAGGGTCGGCTGGCTGACGTGGCAACGCTCGGCGGCGCGGCCGAAGTGTTGTTCCTGGGCGAGGGTGACGATGTACCGCAGTTCGGTGAGGGTCATAGTGTTTATCCATTAAATTGCCGACAAGCATAGCCTTTGCAAACAGATGAACCAACCGGGCTAACAGGCTGTTTGAAAACTATCTCGGCTTTGGCGTCCTGCGTCGCCCTACCTCCTGCATCCATGCAGTCGTGCGTTGTCATCGCTGCGTTGAAAACAGGCTCACAGTCGAAGACTGAACGCGCTTTAGCGCGGCCCCATGGGGTGAGCGAAGCGAATCAAATGCTCATTTACAACTCGTAAAGTCGAGCGCGACTTCGACCGGTTTTCGCTTGTTTGATTCGCTGGCGCTCACCCTTCGGGCCAGCCTTTGGCTGTTACTCCCGTTGGTCGTTGCGCCTTGCGCTGACTGCCTCGCCGACCTTTTCAAACGGCCTGTTACACTGCGCCTTTGCATAAATGTCATGGAGAAAAGCATGTCGGGATGCAACAGCCTGCTGATTGCCGGGTGCGGAGACGTCGGTACCCGCCTTGGCCTGCGCATGGCCGAACAAGGCTGGCGCGTGCTGGGCATGCGCCGCAATGTGGCCGCGCTGCCGGCCGCGATCGAACCGCTGGCCGGCGATCTGCACGCCGATGCCTGCCCGCCGGATTGGCCGCAAGGGCAACTGGATTACCTGGTGTACTGCGCAGCAGCCACCGAGCACGACGAGGCGGGCTACCGCGCCGCCTATGTCGAAGGGTTGCGCCGTGTGCTGAGTTGGCTGGCGCAGCATGGCCAGCGACCACGGCGCATCCTGTTCGCCTCCAGCAGCGGGGTATACGGGCAGCAGGAAGGCGAGTGGATCGACGAGGATTCTCCTGCCGAAGCCCAGAGTTTTTCTGCGCTGATCATGCGCGAGGCTGAACGCGTCGCGCTCGACAGCGGTCTGCCGGCGACCACGGTGCGTCTGACAGGCCTTTACGGCCCCGGTCGGGAATGGTTGCTGAGCCAGGTGCGCGGCGGCTATCGCGTCAGCGAGACGCCGCCGCTGTATGGCAACCGCATTCATGTCGACGACGCAGCGGGGCTGTTTGCCACGCTGCTGCAGGCGGACGCCGCAGGCGTGCCCCTGGCCGATTGCTACCTGGGTGTCGACGATGAACCGGTGCCGCTGCACGAGGTGGTAGGTTGGCTGCGTGAGCAACTGGGCGTGAGCCACTGGAGCGACGAGCAGCGCGTGCGCCGCGCCGGCAGCAAGCGTTGCAGCAATGCCCGCGCCCGCGCCCTGGGCTGGTCACCGCAGTATCCGAGCTACCGCGAGGGCTATGCGGCGATCCTCGCCGAGCGCTGAAATGGACGCCAACAGCCTGCTGGCCAAGCCCTGGTTGCCGGGCGTCGAGCTGTTTCACGCCGATTTCTCCGGGCAGGCGTTCGGTCGTCACAGTCATGACGCTTTCGCCATCGGCGCCATCGTGCAGGGTGTCGGTGGCTATCAATGCCGGGGTCAGCGCTATGCGCTGCCTGCCGGCACCCTGTCGCTGATGAACCCCGAGGAGCCGCATACCGGGCATGCCGAGTCTGCGCGCGTGGTCTATCGCATGCTCTATGTCGAGGAGTCGCGGCTGCCGGCGCTGCTCGGGCGCAAGCGGCTGCCCAACGGCTTCAGCACGCTCAATCCGCATGACGACGGCCACGTCGCGGCGGGGCTCGCGCGGCTGGCTGGCGAGTTCGAGCGCGGCGATGCACTGGCGCTGGAGAGTGAACTGCTGGCGCTGTTGGAGCTGGTCTTCGTGCGCCATGGCGGCTTGCGCGAGGCCCGTGCGGCTTCTCGTGACGGCGGGGTGACGGCTTACCTGCGCGATTACCTGGAAACGCACTACGCCGAGGCCGTCAGCCTGGAGCAACTGGCCGCTCTGGTGCAGCGCCACCCGCGCCACCTGATCGACGTGTTCCGCCGTGCCTATGGCGTGCCGCCGCACACCTATCTGCTGCAGCGCCGAGTGCGCGAAGCCAAGCGCAGGCTGTTGCAAGGCCAGGCTCTGGCTGAGGTTGCGCTGGGCCTTGGCTTCTATGACCAGGCACATTTCAATGGCGTCTTCCGCCGTTTCACCGGCGTCACTCCGGGACGTTTTCGCGCCGTGGCGCAGGCCTGATTCTGCGGGGGGCAGCGTCAGCTCGCCCACTTGCGCCCATCACCGCTCCGGTTTGCTCGGCAGCAATTGCACATTGCCGCTGACACTGAGTTTTTTCCAATACATCGATACCGCTGGTTGCCGACACTGCCTCCGCCAAACGGAGGTTCCATGTTCGCGTTGTTTCTACTGGTTGCCGGTACTCATTTCGCGGCCTTGCTGTCGCCGGGGCCGGACTTCTTTCTGTTGATCCGTACTGCGCTGGCGCAAGGCCGGCGGCAGGCCGATGGTTGTGCCTGCGGCATCGCCCTGGCCAACCTGCAGAGCATGCTGCTGGTGCTGTTCGTCATGGCGTTGTTACCCGCCGAGGGCAGTTGGCTATGGCGCTGCTTGCAGGTCGGCGGCGGGCTGTATTTCGCCTGGATCGGCCTGCAGGCGCTGGCCTCGCGGCGAGATCTTGTCCTGCCACAGGGTGACCAGCTGAGGCAGGGTGGGGTGTGGAAGGGCATGCGTCAGGGCCTTCTGGCCAGCAGCCTCAACCCCAAATTGCCGCTGTTCTATGCCGGGCTATTCGGGGTCTTGCGCGAGTCGGCAATGCCGGCATGGGGGCTGGGCCTGGCCATGCTGTGGATGACCCTGGTGGTGCTGTTCTGGGATCTGGCGCTGGTGCGCCTGCTCGATCAGGCGCGCTGGCGCAGCTGGTTGCAGCGGCGCGTGCGCTGGCTGGATCGCGGTTGCGGTGGCCTGTTGCTGGCGCTGGGAGGCTGGCTGTTGCTGGGTGCTCTATAGCGTGGCGCCGCTCTTGCCCGGTGGCGGCGCCGGCTGATCAGCGGCGTTTGAGCAACCAGCGTTGCGGGCCGGGCTGGTACTCGGGCATCTCGTCGAACTGGGCGCGGTTCTGCGCTTCGAAGATGCGCAGCTGATTGCCTTCATGCACGAACAACCAGGGGCTACCCTGATCACCGGCTTGCAGCCAAAGACTGTCATGTTCGCCGCTCATGGCCGCGCAGTCGCCTGCCAGGCACAGGGCAAAGCGTTCGGCGCCGGGCAGGCCTTGTACCTGCCCGTCGCTGTTGAAGCGCACCAGGCCGCCCTGGCCCAGACCTTCCTCGATCAGCCAGTCGCCGCCCAGGTAGTCGCGATATAGCGCCTGCTCGAAGCTGCTGCCCATTGGCTTGGGTTCGCTGGAGCTGTTGACGCGGGCGAAGTGCTGCTCGGGCCAGTATTCGCTGGCGATCTGCACCAGTTCGCCGTTCTGAATGGCGAGCTGCTCGTTGTAATCACCGTAGAAGGTCACCTGCCAACGCCCCTCTCCGGCACCCTGCAGCCTGCCCTCGGCCAGCTCGAAGCCGTTGCTGTAGCTGGCCTGCTGCTGTTCGGGGGTGATCTGCCATTCGAGGTTGGGGCCGTAGGCGAGCAGGGCTTCGCGCAGGCGACCGCTCTCGCGGGCGGCATCGATGGCTGCCTGGTTGATCCAGGTACCGCTCGGGTCGTTGTTCGGCGTGCTGGCGCAGCCGCCGAGCAGGGCGCCGCATAGCAGCAGAGGAAGCAGACGCATGGCGATCTCCATGCCGGGGAAGGGCGAGCGGGGCCTGCTGCCCCGCTCGAACGACTTACTCGATGACCAGAATAGCGTCCATTTCCACCTGCGCACCGCGCGGCAGAACAGCAACGCCGATAGCGGCGCGAGCTGGGTAGGGCTGTTCGAAGTAGCGGCCCATGATCTCGTTGACCTTGGCGAAGTGCGAGAGGTCGGTGAGGAAGATGTTCAGCTTGACGATGTCCTTGAACGAGCCGCCGGCGGCTTCAGCAACCGCCTTGAGGTTCTCGAACACCTGTACGGTCTGTGCTTCGAAGCCTTCGACCAGCTCCATGCTCACCGGATCCAACGGGATCTGGCCGGACATGTAGACGGTGTTGCCGGCCTTGATCGCCTGGGAGTAGGTGCCGATGGCGGCGGGGGCCTTGTCGCTGGTGATGACGGTCTTGCTCATGAATCGCTCCTTGTGAGAACTGGCTGGGTCGAGCACCCAGCCTACAGACTGGAAATAGGGGAATTGTGTCAGGCGCGTACTCGGGTGATACGCATCACGCCCTTGAGCGCGCGCAGTTTCTTGATCACGCGGGCCAGGTGCACGCGGTCATGCACGCTGACCACCAACTGCACGACGCTGATACGGCCGTCGCGTTCGTCCATGCTGATCTTCTCGATGTTGCCATCGGCGGCATTGACGCTGCTGGCCAGCAGGGCGATCAAGCCGCGCTGGTGTTCCAGCTCGACGCGTAGTTCGACGTTGAATTCGCCGGTGACATCCTTGGCCCAGTTGAGCTGGATGCATTTTTCCGGGTTGTGGCGGATGTCGACGATGTTCCGGCAGCTTTCCATGTGCACCACCATGCCCTTGCCGGCGGACAGGTAGCCGACGATGGGATCGCCCGGGATCGGTGTGCAGCACTTGGCGTAGCTCATCACCAGGCCTTCGGTGCCGCGGATCGCCAGGGGGCCTTCGCTGCTCGGCAGGGTTTCGTCGCCACTCTCGGCCAGCAGGCGGCGGGCCACGACGTAAGCCATGCGGTTGCCCAGGCCGATGTCTTCGAGCAGGTCCTCGATGACTTCCTGGCGGTATTCGCCAAGGACTGCTTGTACGCGTTCGGCGGAGATCTTCTCCAGGTGCGTATCGAAGCTGGCCAGCACCTTGTTCAGCAGGCGTTCGCCGAGGCTGATCGATTCCGAGCGGCGCTGCTGCTTGAGGGCATGGCGGATATGCGTGCGTGCCTTGCCGGTGACCACGAAGTTGAGCCAGGCCGGATTCGGCCGGGCGCCCGGCGCGGTGACGATTTCTACCGTCGAGCCACTTTCCAGTGCCTGCGACAGCGGCGCCAGGCGCCGATTGATGCGGCAGGCGATGCAGGTGTTGCCGACGTCGGTGTGCACCGCGTAGGCGAAGTCGACCGCGGTGGAGCCTTTTGGCAGCTCCATGATGCGACCCTTGGGTGTGAACACGTAGACCTCGTCGGGGAACAGGTCGATCTTCACGCTCTCGATGAATTCCAGCGAGTTGCCGGCGCGTTGCTGCAGCTCCAGTACGCCCTTGACCCACTGACGCGCGCGGGCGTGGTTGCCCTTGGGCGCGTCGTCCTCATTGGACTTGTACAGCCAGTGGGCGGCGATGCCGTTGTTGGCCATCTCTTCCATTTCGCGGGTGCGTATCTGGATCTCGATGGGCACGCCGTGCATGCCGAACAGCGTGGTGTGCAGCGACTGGTAGCCGTTGGCCTTGGGGATCGCGATGTAATCCTTGAAGCGCCCAGGCAAGGGTTTATACAAGTTGTGCACGGCGCCGAGCACGCGGTAGCAGGTGTCGACCTTGTCGACGATGATGCGGAAGGCGTAAACGTCCATGATCTCGTTGAATGCCTTACGCTTGCCGCGCATCTTCTGGTAGATGCTGTAGAGGTGCTTCTCGCGGCCGATCACCTCGCCTTCCATGCCTTCACGCTGCAGGCACATCTGGATCGATTCCTCGATCTTGGCGACGATTTCCTTGCGGTTGCCCCGAGCGCGGCGCACGGCGGCGCGGATGCGCTCGGAGCGCATCGGGTGCATGGCCTTGAAGCCCAGGTCTTCGAACTCCACGCGCATGTTGTGCATGCCCAGCCGGTTGGCGATGGGTGCGTAGATTTCCAGGGTTTCCTTGGCGATGCGCCGGCTCTTCTCGTGCGGCATGGCATCGAGGGTGCGCATGTTGTGCAGGCGGTCGGCGAGCTTGACCAGAATCACGCGGATGTCGCGGGCCATGGCCATGGCCATCTTCTGGAAGTTCTCGGCCTGCGCCTCGGCCTTGGTCTCGAAGTTCATCTGGGTCAGTTTGCTGACCCCGTCGACCAGTTCGGCCACGGTTTCGCCGAACTGCGCGTTGAGTGCTTCCTTGGCGATGCCGGTGTCTTCGATGACGTCGTGCAGCATGGCGGCCATCAGGCTCTGATGATCCATGTGCATGTCGGCGAGGATGCTGGCCACGGCCAGCGGATGGGTCACGTAGGCTTCGCCACTGCGGCGGCGTTGGCCATCGTGCGCCTGTTCGGCGTAGAAGTAGGCTCGGCGAACCAGGTTGACCTGGTCATGGCCGAGGTAGGTCGAAAGTCGGTCGGCGAGAGCGTCTATACCAGCCATGGGGTATTCCCCTCATGACCGGTTTGGCTACCCGCCGCGCAACTTCGACCCGGCATCATCGACTTACAGAGGCTCGTTGGCCTCTTCCTCGAAGGCGGCGAACAGCGGTTCTTCTTCGACGATATCGTCCTGGGCGATCACGTCGTAGTCCACCAGGCCGGCAGCGATTTCGCGCAGGGCCACCACGGTGGGCTTGTCGTTTTCCCACGCCACTTTCGGCTCTTTGCCGCCGGTGGCCAGCTGGCGCGAACGCTTGGTCGCGAGCATGACCAGTTCGAAGCGGTTATCAACGTTGTCCAGGCAATCTTCGACGGTAACGCGAGCCATGGTGTTCCTCGTAACTTGTGCGGATAAGCTTGGCCCGAGCGGGCGAGCGGACTGGATAGTCTAAAAAATCACCAGCGACAATGGAAGCGCTGTTTTACGCCAGCAGTTCGCTGAGCAGCCCGGCATGGCGCTGCTGTTGCTGTGTTTGCGACAACTGGTTGCTGCGGAAGATGGCTTTCAGGTCGCTCAAGGCATGGTTGAAGTCGTCGTTGATCACCAGGTAGTCGTATTCGACGTAGTGGCTCATCTCGCTGACGGCCTCGCGCATGCGTCGTTCGATGATCTCGCCGCTGTCCTGGCCGCGGTTGGTCAGGCGGTGACGCAAAGCTTCCTGGGTCGGCGGCAGGATGAAGATGGATTTGGCCTGCGGCATCAGCTTGCGCACTTGCTGTGCCCCCTGCCAGTCGATCTCCAGGATCAGGTCGAAGCCTTCGGCCAGGGTCTGCTCGACCCATTTCTGCGAGGTGCCGTAGAAATTGTCGAACACCTGGGCGTGCTCGAGGAACTCGCTGCGTTCGATCATGGCATTGAACTGCGCATGGTCGATGAAGTGGTAGTTGACCCCGTCCACCTCGCCTGGGCGCATGGCACGGGTGGTATGCGAGACCGAGACGCGAATCTGCGCCTCGCTGTCGATCAGGGCCTTGACCAGGCTGGTCTTGCCGGCGCCGGAGGGAGCGGAAACGATGTATAGGGTGCCGGTGGTGGCCATTAGAGCTTCCTGAGCAAATCTTGATGGGCGTGAAAACGTAGCGAGCGACGGCTAGACAAGGCGAAATCAGGTGAGAAAGCGGAGTTTACGACTGTAAATGAGCATTTCGAACCTGATTTCAACGCGGTATAGCCTAGCGCAGCAGTTTTCACTCGATGTTCTGTACTTGCTCGCGCATCTGTTCGATGAGCACCTTCAGATTGACCGCAGCCTGCGTGCTGCGCGGATCGAAGGCCTTGGAGCCGAGGGTGTTGGCCTCGCGGTTGAGCTCCTGCATCAAAAAATCCAGGCGCCGTCCGGCAGCGCCGCCGGCCTTGAGCACGCGACGCACTTCGCTGACGTGGGTGCTGAGGCGATCCAGCTCCTCGGCCACGTCGCTCTTCTGCGCGAGCAGCACCAGCTCCTGCTCCAGACGTTGCGGATCGAGCTCGGCCTGCATTTCGGCGAAGCGGGTTTCGATCTTGGCGCGCTGCCCGACGAGCATCTGCGGCACCAGTTCGCGCAGGGCGGCGACTTCGTCGAGGATGCTGTCGAGGCGCTCATTGAGCAGCTTGGCCAGCTCGGCGCCTTCGCGGGCACGGCCGGCCTTGAGTTCACCCAGTGCCTGGTCGAACAGCTTCAGAGCGGCAGCGTTCAGCGCCTGCGGGTCGGCCGAGTCGGCCACCAGCACGCCGGGCCATGCCAGCACTTCCAGCGGGTTGAGCGGGGCCGGCTGCTGGATCAGTGCGGCGACCTGTTCGGCAGCGGCAATCAGTTGGCGGGCGCGGTCGGCGTCGACCTGCAGCGGCTTGCCGGCACTTTCTTCGGCGAAGCGCAGGGTGCATTCCACCTTGCCGCGTGACAGGCCCTGGCGCAGCGCTTCGCGCACCGCGCCTTCGAGGTCGCGGAAGGCTTCCGGCAGGCGCAGGTGCGGTTCGAGATAGCGGTGGTTGACCGAGCGCAGCTCCCAGCTCAGTGTGCCGTGAGCGGTTGCCTGCTCATTGCGGGCAAAGGCCGTCATGCTGTGAACCATGGGATACCTCGTGGAAGTCGGCTCGAAAAACGCAGGATTGTAGCTCACGGCGCCTACCCATTTCATGTGCAGGCGATCGGGCCTGCCATCTGCTGGCGCCAATTCGGCGTGTCGCCTTGCTCGACCGCCCCCTATAATGCGTGCTGTTTTCACTTAATGAAGTAGGTATCGCTCGATGAAACGTCCCAGTGGCCGCGCCGCCGATCAGTTGCGCTCGATTCGCATCACCCGCAACTACACCAAGCACGCCGAGGGCTCGGTGCTGGTGGAGTTCGGCGATACCAAGGTGATCTGCACCGTCAGCGTCGAGTCGGGCGTGCCGCGTTTCCTCAAGGGTCAGGGCCAGGGCTGGCTGACTGCCGAATACGGCATGCTGCCGCGCGCCACCGGCGAGCGTAACCAGCGTGAGGCCAGCCGCGGCAAGCAGGGCGGGCGTACTTTGGAAATCCAGCGCCTCATCGGCCGTTCGCTGCGCGCAGCATTGGACATGACCAAGCTGGGCGAGAACACCCTGTACGTCGATTGCGACGTGATCCAGGCTGACGGTGGCACCCGCACCGCCTCCATCACTGGCGCCATGGTGGCGCTGATCGATGCCCTGAAAGTGCTGAAAAAGCGTGGTTCGCTCAAGGGCGAGCCACTCAAGCAGATGATCGCAGCGGTGTCGGTCGGCATCTACCAGGGCGAGCCGGTGCTGGATCTGGACTACCTGGAAGACTCCGCCGCCGAGACCGACCTCAACGTGGTAATGACCAATGCCGGCGGCTTCATCGAAGTGCAGGGTACTGCCGAAGGCGCGCCGTTCCAGCCTGACGAATTCAACGCCATGCTGGCACTGGCACAGAAGGGCATGAACGAGATCTTTGAACTGCAGAAGGCCGCTCTGGTCGACTGAAATCTTTAGCCGAGCAAGGAGCACCCGTATGAACGACGATATGCAAAACCCGGTTCCGACGCCCAGTCAGGAAGCGCGTCAGTGGGCCATGTTCTGCCACTTCGCCGCGTTTCTCGGCCTGGTGTTCCCCTTCGGCAATCTGCTTGGCCCGCTGATCATCTGGCAGATCAAGAAAGACCTCGACCCCTTCGTCGATGCGCAGGGCAAGGAAGCGCTGAACTTCCAGATCAGCGTGGCATTGGCCGCAGTGGTCTGTTTCATTCTGATGGTGGTGGTGATCGGCTTCCCGCTGCTGATGCTGTTGGGCCTGGCGGCGCTGGTGTTGACCATCATCGCGGGTATCAAGGCCAACGAAGGGCAACCCTATCGCTACCCCTTCAGTTGGCGTTTGGTGAAGTGAACCCGTGCGTACTTAATCGGCACTAAATCTAGTGCCGATCAGGCAAGTTCCCGCAGCCGCTTTTCGTAGGAGCCCCGCCCCGGGGCGAAGTCTTTCAAGTGCGCGCCGCCCTTGTTCGCGGCGGGGCGCCGCTCCTACAAATCCGCTGCGCCGACATGCTAATGACGGGCGTTAGGCGCTAAGCCTGCGCTCCTGCCTGTCGATCAGACGCTGAGAATCCAGTCGTAATCGACGATCAGCGGCGCATGCTGAGAGAAGCGCGGCTGGCGCGGCAGGCGCGCGCTGCGCACGCTGCGGCGCATGCCCGGGGTGAGCAACTGGTAGTCGAAGCGGTAGCCCAGGTTGAGCATTTCCGCTTGCTCGTTATCCGGCCACCAGCTGAACTGGTCACCTTCGCGGCTGACTTCGCGCAGGGCATCGACATAACCCATATTGCCAACCACCTCGTCCATCCAGGCGCGCTCGGGCGCCAGGAAACCTGGTGATTGCTGGCAGTCACGCCAGTTCTTCACGTCCAGCTTCTGGTGCGCTACATGCAGCGAGCCGCAGTAGATGTACTCGCGACGCTTGCGGCGTTGCTTGTCCAGATAATGGGTGAAGTCGTCCATGAACTTGAATTTCTGATTCAAGCTCTCGTCACCGTCCCGCCCGCTTGGCAGCAGCAGAGTGGCGATACTTACCTTGTCGAAATCGGCCTGCAGGTAGCGCCCGTAGCGATCGGCCATCTCGAAGCCGAGGCCGCTGATCACCGCCTTGGGTTGCAATCGCGAGTAGAGCGCCACGCCACCTTGGCTGGGCACTTCACCGTCGCATGCATAGAGGAAATAACCATCCAGTTGGAAGGCTTGGTCGTCCATTTCAAAGGCGGAGGCACGGGTGTCTTGCAGGCAGATCACGTCGGCATTCTGGGCTTGCAGCCAGCTGAGCAGACCTCGCTCGGCCGCAGCCTGAATACCATTCACGTTCACACTGATGATCCGCATAAATGGCCCCCAAAAACACGTGCGTGTATGATACCCGAGCTCACCTCATTTAGCTAAATCCGTGCCGTCCGGGACTTTTCATGCAAGCGTACCAGCGCGATTTCATTCGCTTTGCCATCGAACGCGGTGTTCTGCGTTTCGGTCAGTTCACCCTCAAGTCCGGGCGTACCAGCCCTTATTTCTTCAATGCCGGCCTGTTCGACAGCGGTCTGGCGCTGGCTCAGCTGGGGCGTTTTTACGCGGCTGCGATCGTCGATAGCGGGATCGACTTCGACGTGCTGTTCGGCCCGGCCTACAAGGGCATTCCGCTGGCTGCGACCACCGCCGTGGCGCTGGCCGAGCATCATCAGCGCGATCTGCCCTGGTGCTTCAACCGCAAGGAAGCCAAGGACCATGGCGAGGGCGGCACCCTGGTTGGCGCGCCGCTCAAGGGCCGTGTGCTGATCGTCGATGACGTGATCACTGCCGGCACCGCAATCCGTGAGGTCATGCAGATCATCCAGGGGCAGGGCGCTCAGGCTGCCGGCACCCTGATCGCGCTGAACCGTCAGGAGCGTGGCCAGGGCGAGCTTTCCGCCATTCAGGAAGTCGAGCGCGACTTCGGCATGCCCGTAGTGAGCATCGTGTCACTCGAACAGGTACTGGAATATCTGGCAGGGGATGCTGAACTGAAGCAATATCTGCCGGCTGTCGAGGCCTATCGCGCCGAGTACGGAATCTAGCCCTAGCACAAGGTCGTCCTATGCCTGCACCGCTCCTGACCCGCTGTACGCTGCTTTGTAGCCTGCTGCTGCCGTTGTCGGGGGTGGCTGCCGAGCTGTATCGCTACGTCGATGACAAGGGCGTGACGGTGCTCAGCCGCCAGGGTGTGCCGCCCGAGTTCATTGGCAAGGGTTATGAAGTGCTCAATGACCAGGGCCGTGTAGTGCGGGTGATCCCGCCAGCGCCGACGGCGGAAGAGTTCGCCCGCATGCAGGCGGACAAGGCCCGCGCCAGCAACGATGCGCAGCTGCTGCGGCTGTACACCAATCTTGATGATGTCGACCGTGCCCGCGAGCGCAAGCTGGCCGAGCTCGACAGCGTCACCAGTGTCGCTCGCGGCAACCTGCAGTCGGTGCGTACCCAGCAAGCCAACCTGCAGAGCCAGGCCGCCGACCACGAGCGTGCCGGGCGCCAGGTGCCGGAGCATTTGCTGGCGCAGATCAATAACCTCAAGGAAGAGCAGCAGCGTCTGCAGCGTGATATTGCGCGTTACAAGGAAGCCCGCACTCAGGCCGAGGCCGGTTTTGCCGCTGATCGTGCGCGGCTGGCCGAGCTGTTCGGCGAGCCGCAGAAGAAGCCTTAGGGCTCAGTCATTCAGCCTTGCGGCTGAGTCTTCTCGAAACTCTCGATCTTTTCCCTGAGCCACTGCGGCAGCGGGGCGCTGCTGCGTGTCGCGCCGTCGGCGTGAACATAGACGATTTCGCCGCTGGTCAGTAGCTCGCCGTCGCGCCAGATGCCAAGGGCGAAAGTCAGGCTGGAGCGGCCCAGGCGTGCGCTGCGGATGCCGACCTGCAACAGGTCGTCGAAGCGTGCCGGCGCGCGGTATTCGAGCAGCGTGCGGATGGCGAAGAAATCGCCGCCGTCCTGGGTCAGGTCAGCGGGGTAGGCGACGCCGAGGGCGCGAAAGTACTCGGTGATGGCGACGTCGGCGTAGGTCAAGTAATGGCCGTTGAAGACGATGCTTTGCGGGTCGACTTCGGCCCAGCGTACGCGCAAGGTGTGGAAGAAGGTGAACTGGCTGGCGTCGGGCGTGCTGCTCATGGGCGATCCTCTATCAAGGTTGCCAGGTGAGCGTGCTGGTTGGGCGGGGTTGCGGCAAGTGCGAGTCGCCACATGGATGGGGGGAGATAAGCAGGCTCGATGGCCGGGTAGGGTGCGCTGTGCGCACCGCTGTATGGCGGGGTATCACAGGTTTTTTGCGGGCGTCTTTCGGGATTGAGGGGCGGCCGCTTTGCCCTCACCCGCCCTGCGGGCACCCTCTCCCGGAGGGAGAGGGGCATCAGAAAGCCGCGTTCGCGGCTTGCTTTTAGGGGCGTTTGCGGTTGCTGATCATGGTGCCGTTGCCGATATCGGTGAAAATCTCCAGCAGTACGGCATTGGGTACGCGACCATCGATGATGTGCGAGCTGGTCACGCCACCCTGTACCGCTTCCAAAGCGCATTTGATCTTCGGCAGCATGCCGCCGTAGATGGTGCCGTCGGCGATCAGTTCGTTGACCTGCTCGGTGTTCAGACCGGTGAGCACTTCGCCCTGCTTGTTCATCAGGCCGGCGATGTTGGTCAGCAGCATCAGTTTCTCGGCCTTCAGCGCCTCGGCTACCTTGCCGGCGACCAGGTCGGCATTGATGTTGTAGGACTCGCCGCCCGGGCCGACGCCGATGGGTGCGATGACCGGGATGAAGTCGCCCTTGACCAGCATGTTGAGCAGGTCGGTGTTGACCCCGGTAACCTCGCCGACATGACCGATGTCGATGATTTCCGGCTGGGTCATCTCCGGCGTCTGGCGGCTGACCTTGAGCTTCTTCGCACGGATCAGGCCGGCATCCTTGCCGGTCAGGCCGATGGCGCTGCCGCCATGCTGGTTGATCAGGTTGACGATGCTCTTGTTGACCTGGCCGCCGAGCACCATTTCCACCACGTCCATGGTGGCGGTGTCGGTGACGCGCATGCCATCGATGAAGTGGCTTTCGATGGACAGGCGTTTGAGCAGGTCACCGATCTGCGGGCCGCCACCGTGTACCACCACCGGGTTGATGCCGACCGCCTTCATCAGCACGATGTCGCGGGCGAAGCCCTGCTTGAGCTCCTCGCTTTCCATGGCGTTGCCGCCGTACTTGATCACCAGGGTCTTGCCGACGAAGCGGCGAATGTAGGGCAGGGCTTCGGACAGTACCTTGGCAACCTGGGCAGCGGCGTCACGCTCGAGGGTCATGCAGGGGCTCCTGGAACAAATCGGTCAAAAGGGCAGTTGCAGGTCGGGGGCGACCTTGAGCAGCTGGGTGCGGAACACGTCCTGGATACGCTCCAGCTCTTCCTGGGTGTCGGCCTCGAAGCGCAGCACCAGCACCGGTGTGGTGTTGGACGCACGAATCAGGCCCCAGCCCTTGGGGTAGTCGACGCGTACACCGTCGATGCTGGTGATGTTCGCCTCGCCCCACTGGCCTTCACGCTGCAGGCGCTCGATCATGCCGAACTTGGTCTGCTCGGTGACCTTGATGTTGATTTCCGGCGTGGAAATGTCGCTGGGGAAGGCGCTGAACACCTGCTCGGCGTTGCGTTTTTCGAGGCTGAGGATTTCCAGCAGACGGGCAGCGCTGTAGATGCCGTCGTCGAAACCGTACCAGCGTTCCTTGAAGAAGATGTGACCGCTCATCTCGCCGGCCAGCAGGGCACCGGTTTCCTTCATTTTCTTCTTGATCAGCGAATGGCCGGTCTTCCACATCACCGGGCGACCGCCGTAGCCGCTGATCAGCGGGGTCAGGCGACGGGTGCATTTGACGTCGAAGATGATGTCGGCGCCAGGGTTACGCGAGACTACGTCCTTGGCGAACAGCATCAGCAGGCGGTCGGGGTAGACGATGTTGCCAGTGTTGGTCACCACGCCGACGCGGTCACCGTCGCCGTCGAAGGCCAGGCCCAGGTCGGCGTTTTCCGCTTTGACGCGGGCGATCAGGTCGACCAGGTTCTCCGGCTTGCCCGGGTCCGGGTGATGGTTGGGGAAGGTGCCATCGACTTCGCAGAACAGCGGAATCACGCTGCAGCCCAGGGCTTCGATCAACTGCGGGGCGATCACGCCGGCGGCGCCGTTGCCGCAGTCGACCACCACGCGCAGTGGCTTGGCCAGGGCGATGTCGTCACGGATGGTCTTGAAGTAGCGCTGCAGCACGTCGACCTGCTGCACGCTGCCGACGCCTGTGGCCAGGTCGTTGTTGTCCAGGCGCGTCTTCAGCGCGAGGATCTGCTCGTTGGCCAGGGTATCGCCGGCGATGATGATCTTGAAGCCGTTGTAGTCCGGTGGGTTGTGGCTGCCGGTGAGCATCACGGCCGAGCGGCCTTCCAGCACGTTGGCGGCGAAGTACACCACCGGGGTCGGCACCATGCCGATATCGGTCACTTCGCAGCCGCAGTCGAGCAGGCCCTGTACCAGTTGCTGCAGCAGTTCCGGGCCGGAGAGGCGGCCGTCGCGGCCGACGATGACCTTGGGCTCGCCCTGGGCCAGGCTCTGCGAGCCGATGGCGCGGCCAATCCAGTAGGCATATTCGGCGGTCAGGGTGTCGCCCACCACGCCACGGATGTCGTAGGCGCGGAAAATGTCGGCGGGAAGTGTAGGGGCGCTTTGGCTAGTGCTCATTGCGGGGCTCTGCTCCAGTCCCAGGAGATCCTGGTCTTCATCGAGAATGTCGATATCGAGGATATCGGTGTCCTGAAACAGCGGGTCGACCAGCTCGGCTGGCTTGGCTGCCGGCTGAGCGGCGGGTGCCGCGGCTGTTCCTTTAACGGGGGTGCTGCTGCCTTCAGCGCTACTGCGGCGCGGCAATCGTGCCAGGCTTTGGGCCAGCGCATCGAGCACCGGCATGCTGAGGCTGAAGGCTTTGACGTTCTTACCGGCGGAGAGTTCTTTGAGCATTTGCCCGAGTTGCTGGGCGTCGAGATTGACGCGCCGCTGCAGCGCGCCCTGCACCAGGACCATGCCGATCAGGGCGCCGCCCAGTGCAAGCAGGAACGCGAGGCCGAGCATCGCTGGGGAAATGCTGCCTTGAGCCAGGCCGGGGCCGGGGGTGAAGCTGATCTTCCAGTACGGATTGCCGGTGGCGAAGGTCTGCGCAGCGGCTGCGTCGCCTGCCTGGCCGCGCTGTAGCAGCACCTGCGCCGGTGTGTTGGCGAACTGCTGCACCAGCTGCACCTGGCCATACTCGGGTGGTAGCGCCGGCACAGCTGCGAGCAGTCGCTGCAGGTCGAAGGCCAGCAGCAGCGTACCCTGGGCCGGCTGATTCTCACTCAGGCGCAGGGCCACGGCGCTGTAGGCCAGCCAGCGCTCACCCACGCGATAGGCTTCGGTAGCGGGTTGCTGACCGCTTTCGGTACGGCGCAGCATGTCCAGGCCGGCGAAGTTCATCGGCGCGGCTCGGGAGGTGTTCTGTACCGCTTCGCCGCGGCGATTGAGATGGGCATCGATCACGCCATCCCAGTAGCCCAGGCGCCGCTCGACTTCGCTGACCCGCAGGTTGTCGCCGCTTTGCAGGGCTTGCAACAGCTCTGGGTTGCGAGCGGTGGCGAGGCTGTCGGCCTGCAATTGCTTGAGTGCCTGCTGCACGGCGGCAGCCTGGTTGCTGCCAATGACCTGCACCAGCTCTGCCTGGCGTGCCTGGCTGCTGCTGTTGTCGGCAAACCACAGCAGCGCGGCGCCTGCGGCGCCGCCTATCACGGCGGCCAGCAGACCGGGTAACAGTGCGCCCAGAAAGGTGTTCGCCGTCTTGCCTTCGGGCTTGCTCGGCACCAGGCTGGCAGCCGTGTTGGCTTCCTTGGCAGTACGCTTGAAGAGTTTCACGTGGGTGCTCCTCGGCGGGTCGTCCTGTGGGGTATGAGTCAGTGGCTACCGGAGTGGCCGAAGCCGCCGGCGCCACGCTGGGTCTCGTCGAACTGCTCGACCAGCTCGAAGTGAGCCTGCACCACCGGTACCAGCACCAACTGCGCGATGCGCTCGCCGATGGCGATGGTGAAAGGCGTCTGGCCACGGTTCCAGCACGACACCATCAGTTCGCCCTGGTAGTCCGAGTCGATAAGGCCGACCAGGTTGCCGAGCACGATGCCGTGTTTGTGGCCCAGGCCCGAGCGCGGCAGGATCATCGCGGCCAGGCCAGGGTCGCCAATGTAGATCGACAGGCCGGTGGGGATCAGCACGGTCTGGCCTGGCTCGAGGACGATCTGCTCCTTGAGCATGGCGCGCAGGTCGAGGCCGGCGGAACCGGGTGTGGCGTATTGCGGCAGCGGGAATTCCTGGCCGAGGCGGGGATCGAGGATCTTGGCTTGCAGAGCGTGCATGGTCAGTTCTTGTTCAGTCGTTCGGCGATAAGGGTGATCAACTGGCGGGCGATCTTGCCCTTGCTGGTCTGGGCGAAACTGGTTTGCTGCAGCCCACGGTCGATCACGGTGATGGCGTTCTCTTCACTATTGAAGCCGATGCTGGGGTTGGCCACGTCATTGGCGACGATCAGGTCGAGATTCTTGTCGCGCAGCTTGCGCGAGGCATATTCGAGCAGGTTCTCGGTCTCGGCGGCGAAACCCACGCTGAACGGGCGATCCTCGCGGCCGGCGATGGTGGCGAGGATATCCGGGTTGCGCACCATTTGCAGGAGCATCCCTTCGCCACTGCTGGGGTCTTTCTTCAATTTGTGCTGGGCTACCACTTCCGGGCGGTAGTCGGCCACCGCGGCGGCGGCGATCAGCACGTCGCAGGGCATCGCCGCTTCGCAAGCGGCAAGCATGTCGCGGGCGCTGACCACGTCGATGCGGCTGACCCGGTCCGGCGTCGGCAGGTGCACCGGACCGCTGACCAGGGTCACGCGCGCGCCGGCTTCGGCGGCGGCCTCGGCCAGGGCGAAGCCCATCTTGCCGGAGCTGTGGTTGGTGATGTAACGCACCGGGTCGATGTTTTCCTGAGTCGGGCCGGCGGTGATCAGGATATGCAGGCCATCGAGCGCCTGGCGCTGGAAGCAGTCGGCGGCCAGCTGGGCCAGATCATTGGCTTCGAGCATGCGACCGAGGCCGACATCGCCACAGGCCTGGCTGCCGGATGCCGGGCCGAACAGGCGCATGCCGCGACTTTGCAGCAGTTCGAGGTTGGCCTGGGTGGCGGCGTCGCGCCACATGGCCTGGTTCATCGCCGGAGCCAGAGCAATCGGCGCATCGGTAGCCAGTACCAGGGTGGTCAGCAGGTCGTTGGCCACACCCTGCGCGAGGCGCGCGATAAGGTCGGCGGTGGCAGGAGCGATGAGGATCAGATCGGCCCAGCGCGCCAGCTCGATATGGCCCATCGCCGCTTCGGCGGCCGGGTCGAGCAGGTCGAGGTGCACGGGGTGGCCGGACAGGGCCTGCAGGGTCAGCGGGGTGATGAACTCGCGTCCGCCCTGGGTCATCACCACGCGGACTTCGGCGCCTTGATCCTTGAGTCGGCGAACCAGTTCGGCGCTCTTGTAGGCAGCAATACCGCCCCCCACGCCGACGATGATGCGTTTGCGATACAGCCGCTGCATAGGCCTGCCTTTTATATACCGGTGGATGTGCGCCACGTGACCAACGCCTCCCCAGGCCGGCCCCGTGTAAAAAGATGGGCTACGATAGCACAGCGCCCGCAGCGGAACAGCGGGCGCCTGGCTCAATAGGGAGGTGTGCATGAGCATTCGTGACTGGCCCGCGGCAGAGCGCCCGCGGGAAAAACTGCTGGCGCAAGGCGCTGCTGCGCTAACCGACGCCGAATTACTGGCAATCTTCCTGCGCACCGGCGTGGCCGGTTGCAGTGCGGTGGATCTGGCGCGCCGGCTGCTCGCCGAGTTCGGCAGCCTGCGTGCGCTGCTGGAGGCGGATCTGCCCGACTTCAGCCAGCACCTCGGCCTGGGCCCGGCCAAGTACGCACAGCTGCAGGCCGTGCTGGAGATGGCCAGACGGCATCTGGCCGAGCGCCTGCGCCGCGATTCGGCGCTGGAAAGCCCGCAGGCGGTGCGCGACTACCTCAAGGCGCAGCTGCGCCACGAGCCGCATGAGGTGTTCGGCTGCCTGTTTCTCGATGCCAAGCACCGCGTGCTGGCCTTCGAGGTGTTGTTTCGCGGCAGCATCGACAGCGCCAGCGTTTATCCCAGGCAGGTGGTCAAGCGTGCGCTGGCCAACAATGCCGCCGCCGTCATCCTTACCCATAACCACCCATCGGGCGTGTCGGAACCCAGTCAGGCCGACCGCGTACTGACCCAGCGCCTCAAGGATGCTCTGGCGCTGGTCGAGGTGCGCGTGCTCGATCACTTCATCGTCGGCGATGGTGAGCCGCTGTCGATGGCCGAACTCGGCTGGATGTAGCTGGGACATGCGTAGGGCGGGTGCAACCCGCCGTTATCGATGCGGCGGGTTGCACCCGCTCTACCTGTCTTTATGTGACGTGTAGGGTGGGCTTTAGCCCACCATGACGGCTTATGGTGCCATCTGTACCGAAGCGAAATTCTGCCGGCCAAAGGGGCTGACCTGGTAACCCTCGATCTTGGCGCTGAGCAGCGCGAAGGCGGTCGGGTGGGCCAACGGCAGCCACAGCGCCTGCTCCTGAATGATCTGCTGCGCCTGGTGATAAAGGCGGCTGCGCTCATCCTGGTCGCTGCTGGCCTTGCTGTCTGCGATCAGCTTGTCCAGCGTTTCGTCGCAGTAGCGGGCGAAGTTCAGCCCGGACTGCACCGAGGCGCAGGCGAATTGCGGGGTGAGGAAGTTATCCGGGTCGCCGTTGTCGCCAGCCCAGCCCATGAACAGCAGGTCGTGCTCGCCGGCTTTGGCGCGGCGGATCAGCTCGCCCCATTCGATCACGCGAATCTCGGCGTCGATGCCCACCTTGGCCAGATCCGCCTGCAGCAGCTGCGCGCCGAGGCTCGGGTTGGGGTTGAGCAGGCTGCCGCTGGGGCGGGTCCAGATGGTGGTCTTGAAGCCCTCTGCCAGACCAGCCTCGGCCAGCAGGGCGCGGGCCTTGTCTGGCGCATGCGCATAGCCAGGCAGTTCACTGGCGTAACTCCAGGTGTTCGGCGGGTACGGGCCATTGGCCGGCTC
This sequence comes from Pseudomonas sp. GW6, assembly GCA_048065775.1. Classification (GTDB taxonomy): domain Bacteria; phylum Pseudomonadota; class Gammaproteobacteria; order Pseudomonadales; family Pseudomonadaceae; genus Aquipseudomonas. The sequence goes on along the minus strand of JBLUOL010000009.1, from coordinate 22,441 downwards.
GGCGCTGCCCTCGAACACGGCCTTGACGTAGCTGGCCTTGTCGAAGGCCAGGTTGATCGCCTGGCGCACTTGCGGTTTGTCCAGAGGTGGATGCTGGCTGTTGATGCCGACGAAGGCGGTCATGAACGCGGCGGTCTGTGCGCTTTTCAGCTTGGCGTCGCCGGCGATGGCCTGCACGTCCTGCGGTTTCGGCGACAGAGCGATCTGGCATTCGCCGCGGCGCAGCTTCTGCAGGCGCACGTTGCTGTCCGGGGTGATGGCGAAGATCACCCGGTCCACGCCCGGCTTGCCGGCGAAATACTCCGGGTTGGCGCGGTAGCGCACGGCGGCATCCTTCTGGAAACGCTCGAAGGCGAACGGACCGCTGCCGATGGGCGCGCTGTTGAGCTTCTGCGGGGTGTCGGCGGCCATCAGCTGGTCGGCGTATTCGGCGGAATAGATCGAAGCGAAGCCCATGCTCAGGGTGGCGAGGAAGGTCGCATCGCGGCGGTTCAGGGTGATGCGTACGCTATGCGCATCCGGCGCCTCGATCTTGGCGATCAGGCTCGGCCACTGCATCGACTGGGCATGTGGATAACCGCTGGCAGCGACCGCGTGCCAGGGGTGCTGCTCGTCGAGCATGCGCTGGAAACTGAAGAGCACGTCCTGGGCATCGAGAGTGCGGCTGGGCGTGAAGTCGGCGCTGTGGTGAAATTGCACGTCGTCGCGCAGGGTGAAGTCATAGACCAGGCCGTCGGCGGAGATCGACCAGCTGCGCGCCAGGCTCGGCAGCAGTTTGCCCTGCTCGGCGTCGAATTCCACCAGACGGTTCATCAGCATGTCGGCCGAGGCATTGGTGGTGGTCAGCGAGTTGTACTGCACCACGTCGAAACCCTCCGGGCTGGCTTCGGTGCATACGCTGAGGGTGGCGGCCTGGGCCAGGATCGGGGTGCACAGTAGAGCAGCGAGCAACAGGCGCATGGTGAAGTCCTCATTCCTGGCGTGAACGGCAAGCTTGCAACCCTAGTCGATTTGCCATGCGCTGAATACCCGATCGAGGCGACGAGCGGTCAAATCTTGATCAGGCCCCAACGGGCCGGCCCCCGGCGGGGCTGCTGGCTCGGGGTTGGGTTTTATCCTGCGTTTTTCCTTGTTGCTCCCAGGGCTTTCTGGTATAAAGCAGCGCTCTTTTCTAGGGGCCCGGTTCTTGCGCTATCCAGTGCGCCCGGTAAGACCCTCGAGAAACGCGGCGCCGAGCGCCAATGACATTGAGTTTAAGCGGCCAACCCATGCCGGGTTGGGCATGTGGTTTTAGAGGGCTGAGGCATGTCGAGAGTCTGTCAAGTTACCGGTAAGGGTCCGGTAACCGGGAACAACATTTCCCACGCAAACAACAAAACCCGTCGTCGTTTCCTGCCGAACCTGCAGCACCATCGCTTCTGGGTCGAGTCCGAGAAGCGCTTCGTGCGTCTGCGCGTATCTGCCAAAGGCATGCGCGTCATCGACAAGCGTGGCATCGACGTAGTGCTGGCTGAGCTGCGCGCTCGCGGCGAAAAGGTTTAAGGAGAGAGTCATGCGTGAACTGATCCGTTTGGTGTCCAGCGCCGGTACCGGCCATTTCTACACCACCGACAAGAACAAGCGCACCACCCCCGACAAGATCGAAATCAAGAAATTCGATCCGGTCGTACGCAAGCACGTGATGTACAAGGAAGCCAAGATCAAGTAATTGATCGGCTGCCTGGCAAAGAAGCCCGCCCTAATCGGCGGGCTTTTTTTTGCCCGTGTTTCCTGGCAGCGCTCGGACTCGCGCCTGCGCCGCTCATTTGCGCGGCTATTGGTCGCGCATTTTTTTTGCGCAACTCGCTCACCTGCGACTTACGTCACACAACACCTCGGTTTAGACTGCGCCGTTGCCGTGGAACTGACTCATCCATCAGCTTTTTGGTGGATGTGGGTACATGGGGTTCGGGCATCCTCTGTTCGTCATTCGCCCAGAGGCTCGCATGACCGCTTCAGCTCATTGTGTGGAAGTCCTGATTGCCGAGGCGGATCCCTGGACGTCCAACCTGTTGCAGCAACTGGTGCTAGACGTGTGTGGCGATGCCCGTGTACTGCAGGTCAGCGATGGTCAGGCGGCTCTGGCGCGTTGCAAGCGGCGCTTGCCCGATCTGGTGATCGCCGATGGCGAGCTTCCGGGGCTCGACGGCCTGGAGCTGCTGCGCCAGTTGCGCCGTCACCCGCGTACACCGGCGCTGCCGTTCGTGCTCATCAGTGGTCGCCTGGATGCCAGCAGCGTGCGCGCCGCGCGGCCGCTGGCGCCCAGTGCCTATCTGGCCAAGCCCTTCAATGCCGAGAGTCTGCGTCAGCGTCTGCGCACATTGTTGCCCGCGCCTGCGGCTGCGGTGGCGGTGCGTCAGCCGCTGTTGCTCAGCGAGCTGCGTGACTATCTCGATACGGTGCGCGAAGAGGGGCAGGGTGCACCGCTGCTCAGCGATGTACGCAATGCCGTGAGTCAGGGGCTGCAGGCCGGCGAGCAGGACCTGGGCGAATTGGAGGCGGTGTTCGGCAGCGACCCGCAGATCACCGCGCTGCTGATTGCCGCAGCCAGCACCGCCGCGCAGCATCAGGGTGTGCCTTGTCATACCCTGACCCAGGCGCTGCAGCGCCTGGGTGTGGTGCGCACGCTGAATTTGGTGCTGGGCCTGGCGCTGCAGCGCAATGCCCAGCTGCGTGACCCACGCCTGGCAGAATTGGCTGCGCATACCTGGCAGCAGGCGCGACGCAGCGCCGAGCTGGCGCGCTGGCTGGCGCTCGAACTGAAGCTGGACGCCGAGCTCTGCTATACCGCCGGTCTGCTGCACAATCTGGGCGAGCTGGCCCTGCTGCGCAGCCTGCAGGACTGGCAGGAAGCGGGTGGTGAACTGAGCAATGAGCAGATCGACGATGCGATGCTGCGCCGCTCGGCGAGCTTCGGTTCGGCCCTGCGTATCCGCTGGCGATTGCCGTTCGGCCTGCGAGAGCTGATCGCAGCGCTCTATGGCCTGGGCAGCGGCGTGTTCTCGCGTGAGGCGCTGGTGCTCAACCTCACTGGTCTGTTGCTGTCCCTGCCGAACAACGAGCTACCAGCCAGCCTGGTCGAAGCGCGCTGCGTGCGCATGTTGCGCTTGGATCTGGCGCTGCTCGAGCGCGTACCGGTGGCGCTCTATCAGGCTTCCTGAGTGTCGTGGCGACGCGCGTCGTCGGCCAGTTGCCGCAAGGGCTGCGGGCGGCCAACGAAGTAGCCCTGGGCATAGTCGATGCCGAGGCGGCGCAGGCAGTCCAGGCTGGCCTGGGTCTCGACGAATTCGGCGACGGTGAGCAGGCTCAATTGCCCGGCAATCTGTCGCATCGAGCCGACCATGGCCTGGTTGATCGGGTCGTTCTCGATGCCGCTGATAAAGCTGCCATCGATCTTGAGGATATCCAGCGGCAGGTGACGCAGATAAGCGTAGGAGGCGAAGCCGCTGCCGAAGTCGTCCAGGGCGACTTTCAGCCCCTTGCTGCGTAGTTCCTCGATCCACTGGGCGGAGACGCCCAGCTCACCCAGGGCGACCATTTCCGTCACTTCGATGCAGAATTTTCCGGGCGGTAGGCCGTGCTGCTGCAGCTCATTCTGCAGCAAACGGTGGAAGTCGGAATCGAGCAGAGAGTTGGCGCTGAGGTTGACGTTGACCTGAGCCAGCTGCGCCAGGTGCCGCGGGTTGGCGGCCAGCCAGGCGCACAGATGCTGGACGACCCAGCGGTCGATGGCGCCGAGAAAGTCATAACGCGCCGCTGCATCGAGAAATTGTGCCGGGCTGATCCACTCGCCACTCTGCGGATCGCGGTAGCGCAGCAGGACTTCGTAGTGCAGGCCGGCGGTGGCACTCTGCAGCGCTTGTACGGGTTGGAAGAACAGCTCGAAATGACCGCGTTCGCAGGCTTCACGCAGGCGGGTAATCCATTGCAGCTGGCGTTGATGTTCGAGCAGCGCGCCATCTTCCGGGTTGAACTGGCACACGCGGTTGCGGCCCTGGTGCTTGGCCAGTTGGCTGGCGCTGCTGGCCCAGGTCAGTGCGGTCTCCCAGTCGCGCACGCCAGAGCCGAGGGCGAGCAGGCCGATGCTGGTGTGGAGACGGAAGGGGCGCCCTTGCCAGGTGAAAACGAACTGCTCGACCGCCCGGCGCAAGGCTTCGGCCTGCTTGAGGGCGGCCTCGTCATCGACCTCGCGCAGCAGCACGGCGAACTCGTCACCGCCGACGCGGGCCAGCTCGGCATGGCGCGGCAACTGGTGCGCGAGCTGGGTTGCCAATTGCCTGAGCAACTGGTCGCCGGCGGAGTGGCCACACAGGTCGTTGACCTGCTTGAAGCGGTCCAGCCCTAGCAGCAACAGGTGACTGAAGCGCCGTTTGGCTGCGCCGCTGAGCGTTTCCGAGAGCAGTCTTTCCAGCTCGCGGCGGTTGAGCAGGCCGGTCAGGGCGTCGTGGGCAGCGAGCTGTTGCAGGCGTTCTTCCAGTGCGCGGCGCTCGCTGAGGTCGACCACTATGCCTTCGATGAATTCCTGATGCGGGCGCAGGTGCAGCGACAGGTAGACCCAGCGTGGCCGCTGTTCGAGGTCGTACAGCTGGCACTCGCAGCTGACTGCGCCAGCCTGCACGTCGATTTGCAACAGCAGCCAGCGCCACTGGGTTTCGCCCACCAGACTCTGCAGTGACAGCTGGCTGAGATCGTCCGGCAGGGTCTCGCTACCGAGCAGACGCGCCAGGCTCGGGTTGGCTTCCAGCAGTTGGCCGTCGCGATGGCAACGAAAGATGCCTTCGCCGCTGTGGCGGAACAGCGCCTGGTATTGCTCCAGATTATCGATGGCCTGCGCCTGGCTGCTCAGCAGCACGCGGCGCACCCGCTCCAGTTGCTTGTCGAGCAGTGCGCCGAATAGCAGCATGCTTAAAGCCGGCAGGTAGGCGTACAGCGCATAGAAACCCGTGGGCAGCGGAACCAGCCCAGCGCGGCTCAGCGGCACCAGCAGCATCAGCACCAGTGCGGCACTCCAGCACAGCAGATAGCCCGGTGCATAAGGGCGGCGCTGATAGACGCCGAGGACCATCAGCAGCAGTTGATATAGGCCGGTAGCCAGCGTCAGCAGGTTGAGGGTCTGGTAGGCGTGGGGATGGTCGACGAAGACGCCGCCGATGCTGACCAGCATGGTGGCCGCGAACAGGGCATCGCGCAGCCAGCGCAGACGTCCAAGTTTCAGGCCCAGGGCGCTGGCGATGAACAGCGAGCTGAAGATCATCATCCCAGCGGTGGGTAGATTGACCAGCAATTTGGGCAGCAGCGTCCACTGCGGCCAGAGCAGACCGGCAATGTTGTACAGGCTGGTGTTGTACAGCGCCACGCACAACGAGGTGAGGCTGAAGTAGGCCAGCTGCGCCTCGCGCAGGGTGCTGTACTTGACCAGATAGAACAGTGCCAGGGCGAGCAGGGCGCCGATCAGCAGGCCGCTCTGTAGCCAGCTGTAAGCGATCAGTTGTTGGCCCTGTTCGGCGCCGACCACCTGCAGCGGCAGGTTGATCGCCGAATGACTCTGCACGCGCAGCAGCAGGCTGTGCGGGCCATCGCCCAAGCGCGGCAGGTTGAGCAGAAACTGTGGATAGGGTTCGCCACGTTCGGCGAATGGACGTTTTGCGCCGCTGTACAGCGGGCCGAGCGACTGCTCGCCATCGAACAGCCAGACCTCCAGATCATCGAGGAAGGTCTGGCCGATGATCAGTTGCAGGCGTTCGGCTGGCGGTGTCTGCAATTGCACGGCGAGCCACCAGGCGCTGCGTGTATAGCCGATGCGGGCGGTGCCCTGAACCTGGCGACCCTCTTGTGCGATGCGCTGCAGTACCTCGCTGGCGCTCAGCTGGCCGCTGGGGTCTTCCAGCAGCAGGCTGTGCTCGATGCTCACCGGCGCGGTCAGATCGGCAGCGCTGAGCTTGAGTAACGGCAACGCACTGGCCGCCCAGGCCGGCACGACGCAGGCCAGGCAAAGCAGCAAGATCAGTGAGCGAAGCGGTCGAAGCATCCTGGGCGCCTCATGGCAACTACGAGGGCGCCGAAGTCCGGTGGACGCTGTCGGGTCTGAGGAGCGGTCGGGCGCAGGGCAATTCTAGCCGACTACTGGCGCGATGATTGCGCTGCGAGTCTCATCCGTCGGGTCGCGCGACGACGAATGACTGACCCCCCTCAGCTGGGGTCAGGCAGCCTGCGCACGCTCCTCGCCCGCCTCTTGACGGCGCGTCCAGCGATTGGCACGGGCGAAGGTGCCGAAGTCGTTGAAGCGTACGCCCATCTCGCGCATCACCCGGTGGGCGAAAGGCACGGTCAGCTGGCGGATATAGAACGGCTCCTTGACCACGAAATGGTGGATCGCATGACTGCTGCCGAAGTTGAAGCAGAACGCCTGCAGCGGCCACAGCCACCAGGGGTTGAGGACCTGGGTCTGCTGGATCACGTTGCCGGGTTCGACATCACCGTAGTAGTGCATGTTGGAGCTGACGAAGTGCAGGCAGAAGGTGCGCAGCACGTTGGGCCCGACCAGCACCACCACGGCGACGTTCACCACCTCCATCAGGTTCGGGGTGCCGGCCGACCAGGCGATCGGAGCACCAAGCGCAGCACTGGCCCAATCCAGCAGATGGAAACCGAGGAACAGGTACCAGGTCGCCCAGTTGAGCAGCCCCAGCGGCGCGTAGACCTTCAGCGTGCGCGTGAGGATCAGCCGGCGGTGTTCGGGGTTCTTCGCCCGCAGCCAGCGAATCAACGAACTCATCATGTTGTCGCCGACCATCAGCAGGCGCGCGATGCCCCAGGGCTCGCCGTTGGTGATGGCGCGCTCCTCCGTGTCCGCTTCGCTACCGGACACCTTGTGATGATTGAGATGCAGATGGCGGCGTACCCAGGGGTTGATGGTGCTCGGCCGTGCCAGCCAGACCAGCGCCAGCATCAGGTTGTGCGGCAGTGGCCGTTTGCGGAAGTACATCGAGTGGATCAGGTCGTGTTCCAGCTCGTGAGTCAGCGAGGCGAAGAAGGCATTGAGCAGCAGGCAGGCCCACCAGGCCAGGTAGCCGCCGATGTACAACGCCGCCGAGCCGAGCATGCCGAGCAGTGCGAAAGCGAGAATACCGGCGCCGAGCGCGTCCTGATGTTGCAGGATCGGGTAGCGTTGGCGCAGGGCGTTGCCCTGGGCCATCACCTGTTCACGGATATAAGCGGCGCGTTGCTGGTCATTAAGGCTTGCGGGAGAGGGCGACATGCCGACATCCTCTTGTTATTGGGTTGTGACTTCACTGTGCCGTGACGGTCGTCAGAGCGCCCGACCGTGCACGCCAACCTGCCTACCGGATACGCCAATCTGCATGACCGCCGAACCCACCACCCTGGCCAGCTGGACCCGCGCTCTGCGCAAGCAGCTCGATGCCCTCGGCCTGGACAGCGCTGCGCTGTGCCGCGAGGCGGGGCTCGACCCAGCAGTGCTCGACGACCCCAACGCGCGTTGCCCACTGTCGGTCACCACGCGCCTGTGGCAGTTGGCGGTGGCCGCCAGTGGTGACCCGGCGCTGGGCCTGAAGACTTCGCAGTTCGTCAGCCCGACCACCTTCCATGCGCTGGGCTATGCGCTGATCGCCAGCAGCAGCCTGCGCGAGATGTTCGAGCGCATCGTGCGTTATCACCGGGTGGTCAGCGATGCGCTGCAGTTGGAGTTACGCCAGCTGGAAGACGTCTACGAATTTCGTTTTCGCGTACCGCCAGGCAGCCCTGCGCCCGCACCCGAAGCGCTGGACGCCTTTGCCGCGATCTACGTGCGCAGTTGTCGCAATCGCCTGAACCGGGAGTTCTCGCCGCTGCTGGTGCAATTGCAGCGCCCGCAGCCAACCGACCCGGCGCCCTGGCAGGCGTTATTTCGCGCACCGCTGCAGTTCGATGCCGATGAAAGCCTGCTGCGCTTTCCCCGCGCCGCGTTCGAACAACGGCTGGACGACGGCAACCCGGAGCTGGCCGAACATAACGAGACGGTGCTCAGACGCAGCCTGGAGCAACTGCAGGCAGCCAGTTGCAGCGAGCGGGTGCGCAGCTGCCTGGAGGTGCAATTGCCCGATGGCGAGCCCTCCGCCGAACGTATCGCCCAGACCCTGCATCTGAGCCTGCGCAGCCTGCAGCGCCACCTGGCCGAGGAGGGCACCAGCTACGAGGCGCTGCTCGGTGAGACGCGCCACGCCCTGGCGTTGCGGCACATGCGCGATCCGCGCTGTTCGATCAGTGAGATTGCCTATCTGCTCGGCTTCAGCGACAGCAGCAGCTTCGGCCGAGCCTTCAAACGCTGGACCGGCCAGACGCCGAGCCAATACCGCGATGGATTCAACAACGCATGACCCAGTACGATCTGATTTTGGCCGGGGCCGGCCATGCCCACCTTGGCGTGTTGCGCCGCTGGGCGCTGGTGGAGCGTCCGCCAGGCCGCATCGGCCTGCTCAGCCCTGGCCCGGAAGCCTGGTACGCCGGCATGTTGCCGGGGCTGATCAGCGGCCGTTTCAGCCCGGCAGACTGCCGTGTGGAGTTGCAGCCGCTGTGCCGGGCGGCCAAGGTCGAGCTGATCGAGGGCGAGATCGCGTCGCTCGATGCCGATGCGCGCATCATGCAACTTGCGGATGGTCGTAGCCTGCAGAGTGAGTGGCTGTCGCTCAACGTCGGTGCCGGCATGGCCATTCCACCGCAGCAGGGCGAAGGGATGCAGGTGTTGGCCGCCAGGCCCATCGAACGGATGCTCGAAGGCTGGCAGCAATGGCAGGCCGAGCCACGGCGCATGGCGATTCTCGGTGGTGGGGCCGGTGGTGTGGAACTGGCCCTGGCGCTGGCCGGCAAGGTACCGGCGCTGGCGCTGTTCTGCGGCGGAACCCTGCTCGACGGGCTGGGGCCGGGGCTGCGGCTGCGCGCACTGGGGCATCTGCGTCAGCGCGGCGTGCAGGTGCGCGAGCATTGCCCGATCGGCCGTATCGAGGATGACTGGCTGCTCAGTGGTGACGAGCCGGTATGGCGCGGGCGGCGCCTGCTGCTGGCCAGCGGTGCGCGTCCCTGGCCATGGCTGACGGTGAGCCAACTGGCCACCGACGCAGCCGGATTCATCGCCATTCGCCCGACCCTGCAATGCGAGTCCCACGCGCAGATCTTCGCCGTCGGTGACAGCGCCAGCCTCGACGGCATGCGCCGCAGCGGGCGTTTCGCAGTGCGTCAGGCGCCGGTACTCAGCGCCAATTTGCAGGCCGCGCTGCAGGGGCGTCCGCTGCGCCAGTATCGGGCGCAATGGCAGAGCCTGGCCCTGCTCGCCACTGGCGATGGCGGTGCGCTGCTCGGTTGGCACGACTGGAGTGCGGGCGGGCAGTTGTACGGGCATTGCAAGGACTGGCTGGACCGGCGCTTCGTCAAGCGCCATCGTATGGTGGGGTAGCAGGCCTGAAAACCCGGGCTACGGCTGCACGGATGCGGGAGGCCAGAGCCGAGGTGGTTTTTCAACAGCCTGCTAATGCCACTGAGTTAAGTGTCGATACAGCGAGTGTGTTGGCGCTGCGCCCCGGTGCTGGGGAAGCCTTGTTGAGCCTGCAGGGACACTGCCCAAATTCATGGCAGGTTGCTACCAAAGTTTTATGGTGCTGGCGCTTCCAAACTGCTCGAATCCCGGTCATCGTGCCCGGCCTGCATACCCATATTTTTCGTCGGGCCTGTCGTACACGTAGCCTGCTGCCCAGGTTGCGTGGGATATTCAAGGAGAGAACCCGCCGTGACCCCGTCCGCCTACAGCGCCTCGCCGCGCACCAGAACAAGAACTCTGAGGTCGGTCATGCAAGCTGCCTTTGTCCGTTCACCTGTTGCCTGTCTCCTTCACGCCCTGGGGCTGGCTGCATTGATGCTGGTCTACCAGCAGGTGCAGCTACCGTCCTATGTCAGCGTGTTGTCCTTCCTGCTGCTGGCGCTGTGGCCCTGGCTGGGGCCATGGCAACGTCGCGACGACAGTTCGCCTGCCGCGCAGCAAGTCGCCAGCTCTGACTTCGTCGAGCTCAGCCGCGGGCTGTCGCGCCACACCTGCCACAACGCGCTGTCCGCAGCCAAGGTGGCGCATGCGGTCAAGCATCTGGCCGGTCGCCTGCAATCGCAGCTGACGGCGGTGCAGCAGGTCAGCCAGGCCGCCGAGGCCATCACCCACACCGAGCAGGACAGCGCCGCTCGTGCCGAGCAGACCCTGGCCGCGGCCCGCCATGTGCGTGATGCCAGCGCCAATGGTCAGGCCGAACTCAATCAGGCCATCGAACGCATGCAGCAGCTCAGTGCGCAGACCCTGGCCAGTCGCGAGCTGATCGATGGTCTCGGTAGCCGTACCGAACAGATCGAGCAGGTCACCCAGGTGATCCAGTCCATCGCCAGCCAGACCAATCTGCTGGCGCTCAACGCGGCCATCGAGGCCGCCCGCGCCGGTGAGATGGGCCGCGGTTTTGCCGTGGTCGCCGACGAGGTGCGCAACCTTGCCGCGCGCACTGCCAGCGCCACCGAGGAAGTCAGCCAGATGGTCGCCGACATCCGCCAGCAGAGCGCGGCGGTGGTCGCTCATATCCAACGTCAGAGCGTCGAGCTGGAACAGGCCGCGCAGCAGATCGAGACAGCCGGTAGCCGCCTGCACGGCATCGCTGACCAGGCCGAGGAGGTCGAGCAGCAGGTGGCGCAGATCAGCGCCGGCACGGCGGACAATCACCAGCGCCTGGCCAGCCTCTCGGCTGCCTCCCTGCAATTGCAGGACGATGTGCAAGGCAGCGAAGGGCAGACGCGGCAACTGGCCGACGCCGCTGAACAACTGGTCGGCCAGGCCGAGACCGTCAGCGAGCAGCTCGCCGAAGTGGGTCTGGATGATTACCACCAGCGTGCCTATGACCTGGCCCGTGAAGGCGCCGCTGCCATCGCGGCGCAGTTCGAGCAGGATCTGCAGGCCGGGCGCATCGGTCTCGACGATCTGTTCGACCGTCGCTACCAACCAATCGCCGGCACCCAGCCGCAGAAGTACCGCACGCGCTTCGATCAGTATGCCGACCAGGTGCTGCCGGCGTTGCAGGAGCCCTTGCTCAAGCGCCATGAAGGGTTGGTGTTCGCCATTTCCACTACCCCGGAAGGCTACGTGCCGACCCATAACGCCGCGTTCAACCACCCGCCCAGCGGTGACCCGGCGGTAGATGCAACGAAGAGCCGTAGCAAGCGCCTGTTCAACGACCGCACCGGCATCCGCTGCGGTAGCCACAGGCAGGCACTGCTGTTGCAGACCTATATGCGCGACACCGGCGAGCTGATGCACGACCTGTCGGTGCCGATCATGGTGCAGGGCAAGCATTGGGGCGGTTTGCGCCTGGGCTATCGGCCGGAGCCTTGAGTTGTTCGCGTTCTGCTGAGCGCCGCTTGAAAGCTGGTGCGCATGGCGCACCCTACGGCCTGGCCTGAGCCATGGCTAAGCGTTAGCGATGGATTGTTTAGTGGGTGCATAACCAAGCGTATGAAAAACCCGATTTAACGCACCTCAAACCCTGTGCGACGCTGCCAAGCCATGATCTTCCTGGCCTGCCAAGTCCATGTTCCGCTGTACCGCGCACCTGCGCGGCGGCGCTTGTTGGAGCGGCTCAACCCGCTGCTGACTATCATCCTCGCCTTCTGGGCGCTGTGGCATTGTCGCCACGCTCGCCCGCCGGACGCCGTCCCCGCCCGCTGAATACCGATGGCTGCGCCATGCCCGCAGCCGCTGCTATCACCTTGTCTGCCTGTGCAACCTGTTCAAGAATCGAACGGGCCGTGCGGACACCGAGCGCCCAACTGGCGCAAGCGAGCGCAACATGACGACTTTCGCCCCCGTGCAGGAAGCTCAGGACTTCCTGGCGAATAACCCCGATATCGAGCTGATCGAGCTGTTCATCCTCGACGCCAATGGCGTGCCGCGCGGCAAGCTGTTGCACCGTGAGGAGCTGTTGGCGCTGTACCAGAGCGGCCGGCCGCTGCCGAGCACCATGCTTGGCCTGTCCATCCAAGGCGAGGATGTCGAGGATTCCGGTCTGGTCTGGGAGGTGGGCGATATCGACTGTCGCGCCTATCCGCTGCCCGGCAGCCTGGTGCGCCTGCCCTGGCGACAGATGCCCACGGCCGCCGTGCAGGTGTCGATGCACCCGACCGAAGGTCTGCCGGCCACGCCGGCCGATCCACGGCAGTTGCTGATCCGGGTGATCGAGCAGCTCGAAGCCGAGGGCTATTACCCGGTGATGGCCTGTGAGCTGGAGTTCTACCTGCTCGACCAGAAGCGCGATGCCCAGGGCCGCCCGCAGCCAGCGCTGGATGCCGACGGCGGCCGCCCGCGGCAGACCCAGGTCTACGGTCTGCGCGAGCTGGAGCAGATCGAACCCTTCCTGCGTGATCTCTATGCCGCCTGCAAGGCGCAGGGCATTCCCGCGCGCACGGCGATTTCCGAATACGCCCCCGGTCAGGTGGAAATCACCCTGGAGCACGGCCCGGTACTGGCGGCGATGGATCAGGCTGTACGCTACAAGCGCCTGGTCAAGGGCGTGGCCCATGCCCACGGGATGCAGGCCTGCTTCATGGCCAAGCCGTTCGATCACTTGGCCGGCACCGGCATGCACATGCATGTGAGCCTGGCCGATGCGCAGGGCAATAACCTGTTCGCCAGCATGGATCCTGCCGGCACGCCGCTGCTGCGTCACGCCGTTGGCGGCATGCTCGCCAGCCTGCTCGACTCGCTGCTGCTGTTCTGCCCCAACGCCAACTCCTACCGACGTTTCCAGGCCAACAGTTACGCGCCGCTGGCGCCGACCTGGGGCGTGGACAACCGCACCGTCAGCCTGCGCGTGCCCGGTGGCCCGGCCCCCACTCGGCATGTGGAACACCGCATTTGCGGTGCTGATGCCAACCCCTATCTGGCGGCAGCGGCGATTCTCGCCGGGATTCACCGTGGCATCGCTGATCGCCTCGACCCCGGCGCGCCGGTGGAAGGCAACGGCTATGCCCAGGCCAAGACCCTGCTACCGACCGAGTGGCTGGCCTCGATCCAGGCGCTGGAGCGCTCCGACTGGGCGCGCGACGCCTTTGGCGCGGACTTTCTCAAGGTCTTTCTCGCGGTCAAGCGTGCCGAGTATCGCCAGTTCATGGGCGAAGTCGGTGAGCAGGATTGGCGCTGGTACCTGAGCAACGCCTGAGCGCATGAATTGAAAAGCTCGCGGCTAAAGCGGAGTGCCGCCCAGCCGCTCCTACAGGACTCAGCTCAGTGTAGGAGCGGCTTTAGCCGCGAATTCTCCGGATTTACTGGTGCGCACAGCGCACCCTACGGCGGCATAGCCGCCACAAGGACATGCAATGAACGCGATCAACCAAGCCGTCAAACCTGCCGTCGAGCGCGCGCCTTCCTACTACTCGGCCTCGCTCAATTTCGAGACCGACTACCCGACGCTGCAGGGCAGTGTGACGGTGGATGTGGCCATCATCGGAGGCGGTTTCACCGGCATTGCCACCGCCGTGGAGCTGGCCGAGCGCGGCCTCAAGGTGGCCGTGGTGGAAACCAACAAGGTCGGCTGGGGTGCCAGCGGGCGCAACGGTGGCCAGGTCACCGGCAGCCTGTCCGGCGACGAGGCCATGCGCAAGCAGATGCGCAACACGCTGGGCGATGAGGTGGATGACTTCATCTGGCACCTGCGCTGGCGCGGTCACGAGATCATCAAGAACCGCGTGGCCAAATACGGCATCGACTGCGACCTCAAGCACGGCCATCTGCATACCGCGATGAAAGCCAGCCATATGGATGAGCTCAAGGCGACCTATGACGAGGCGTTGCGCCGTGGCATGGGCGAGGATGTCACCCTGCTCGACGCGGCCGGTGTACGTGCCCAGCTAAGCAGCGATCTGTATTGCGGTGCCCTGAAGAACACCCGCAACATGCACCTGCATCCACTCAACCTGTGCATCGGTGAGGCCAAGGCCGCCGAGAGCCTGGGCGCGCTGATCTTCGAACATTCCGAGGTGCTGGATATCGTCCACGGCCCGCGTCCGGCAGTGGTCACCAAGGGCGGGCGGATCGAGGCCAAGCAGGTGCTGCTGGCCGGCGACGTCTATCACAAGCTGGAGCGGCGCAAGCTCAAGGGCCTGATCTTCCCGGCCATGGGCGGCATCGTCACCACCGCGCCGCTGGGCGACCTGGCGAAAGAGATCAACCCGCAGGACCTGGCGGTGTACGACTGCCGCTTCGTGCTCGACTACTACCGCCTGACCGCCGATGGCCGCCTGTTGTTCGGCGGTGGTTGCAACTACTCCGGACGTGATTCGCGCGATATCGCCGGCGAGCTGCGTCCGTGCATCGAGAGCACCTTCCCGCAACTCAAGGGCGTGCAGATCGACTACCAGTGGAGCTGCGCCATGGGCATCGTGATGAACCGCATCCCACAGCTGGGCAAGCTCTCGTCCAACGTCTGGTACTGCCAGGGCTACTCCGGCCACGGTATCGCCACCACCCACATCATGGGCGAGATCATGGCCAAGGCGATCACCGGCGACCTGGAGCAATACGACACCTTCGCCGCCTGCAAGCACATCAAGGTGCCGCTCGGCGATCAGCTCGGCAACCCGATGCTGGCCGCGGGCATGTGGTACTACCAGATGCTGGAAAAGCTGCGCTGAAGCGCAGGGGATGACCTGGGCGGTAGCGATTGGCGGCAGTCGTGCTCCGCTCCGGTCATCGACGTAGAGATGATTGGAGTCATTTCTAGCGCGGCCTGACTCTTACCTCAGGTATCTGCAGGCCTTGGGCGTTTGTAAGCCATACCAACAGAGCGCGGCGCGGTGTGAACGAAGCCAAACTGCGCGTACAGGTCTTGTGCTGGCCCATCCGCGATAAGGCTCACGTAGCCGCTTTCCGGCACATGGGTTTCGATGAACTGCAGAATCTCGCCCATGATGCGCTTGCCGAGCCCCTTGCCCTGATGTTCCCTGAGAACGGCGATGTCCACGACTTGAAAGAAACAGCCTCCGTCACCGATCACGCGGCCCATTCCCACGGGTTGGGCGCCATGCAGGATTTGCACGGCAAAGAGGCTGTTAGGTAAGCCCCGTGCGGCGGCCTCATCGGTCTTTGCGCTAAGGCCAGAGCCAACTCGAAGCGCTTGATAGACCTGAACGGATGGCGTTTCTAACAGGCAGGAGTAAATGCTCAATGGAATCTCCGAATCAGAGGAATTCTTGTGGCGGCAGTTTGAACCCGATTAGAGAGTGCAGAGGGTTCATTGAGCAAATCGGAGCCCCCTCAGTAACGCCTGCTTTTTCGATCCTGCCAACTGTCGTCAATTCGCATGCCATCTGCTTCGGCGCCATTTGGCCTTGAGCTTTGGCGTATGCGCTCGGCTCACGGGTGGCTTGCGCCGCCGTCCCGCGGCGTTGCCCTGTGATCGGGATGCCCGAGCAGTGGTGCCGTCGCCGTGCCTGATTCACGCTCGGCAACGAAGGTCGCCGGCGGTGAGCCATCGGCGTTGAGCTGGAGGATGCGTTTGGGCCGGCCCTGTTCGTCGAAGAACACCTGGCCGAGGCCGGCGCTGTTCCACAGGCGTTCGCCCGAGCGGCTGCGGTCGGGGATCAGCGGGGTGACGCGCATGCGCCGGCGCTTGGTCAGCCAGTTGAGCGGTGACCAGGGCGCGTAGAGCCAGCGGTTGAGGCGATCGAACCAGTCCAGCAGCTCGGCCGGGAATTCGTTCTTGATGCCGCTGCTGGTGATCTGCCAGATGGTCGGGCTGGCGCGCTTGTGGCGGATGCTCACGCGGTAGACGAAGGAGTAGTGCACGTCGCCGGAGAGGATGACGAAATCACCCGGCGTACGCGAGTGGCGGAAGATGTTCATCATCACGCTGGCCGCACCGCGATGCGCCATCCAGTTTTCCGCATCGACCATCAGCGGGTGGCCGGCATAGGTGAACAGTTTCTGGATGCCCTCGATCAGCTTCACGCCGAACATCGGCGCCGGCGAGACGATGATGCAGCTGGGGTGATCGAGCAGCGTCTGCTGAAAGTCGCACAGCGCTTCCCAGTCCATCAGCCCCGAGGGTTTCGACAGGTGCCCTTCGCTGCGCCAGCGGCGCGTACGGGTGTCCAGCACCAGCAGCGCGGGCGTGGTCGGCAGCACGTAGTGCCACTGCTCGAAATGCAGCAACTGGTCGATCAGCGCATCCTGCGCACTGGCCTGCAAGTGATGGTTCTGACGCTGCTGCAGCAGGTCGGCAAAGGCCTGCAGCGGCTCATCGAATACATCCGGGTTGTTGCCCCAGCCCTGGCACAGCAGATAGGCGAGCAGGGCGTTGCCGATGATGCGCTTGGAGAACGGATGACCGTAGGCGGTCTGCTCCCAGCGCGCGGAGAGGTTCCAGTCATCGGTGACATCGTGGTCGTCGAAGATCATCAGCGTCGGCAGGTGGGCGAACGTCCGCGCGGCCTGGCCGAGGGTCTGGCGGAAGGCGTCGATGCGTTCGCGCTCACGGGCGTAACGCTGCCGCTGTTCCTCGTCCAGCGCTGGCTGCTCTTCGCTGATCAGCGTCCAGGGCAGCGGCGACCAGACCAGCAGGTACATGGCGATCATCTCGGCGAAGGTCACCAGATGATTGTCGGCACTGCTGCTGGTGAAGACCGGTTTCTCCACACCGCCGAAGAACTTGTCGCGCAGGGTCTGGTTGCTTTTCACCGCCGGCAGCAGCTCGGCGCGTTGGTAGTAGCCGACCGGGTGGCCATACAGCGCCTGGCTGTCCTCGACCACGGCACCTTCGAGAAACTCGTCGAACAGGCCGAGGCGGGCGATCAATTGGTGAATGGCGCATAGCAATGGGCCGGCGACATCGTCGACATAGACCTGGTCGCCGCTCATCAGCAGCAGCGCCGGACGCTGCTTGGCTTCGGGCTGACTTGCCAGCAGGCGATCGGCGCAGAGCAGGCCGTCAGCAGCGGCGTGGTGCGGCTTGCGGCAGGAGCCGTGGAGCAGGTGGTCGACGCGCGAGCGCAGGACGAAATCAGCGTGCTTAGCGCCGTCGTAGAGCAGGTGCGGTGCCCAGTCGCGCATGCCTTTCGCGCCCGCGCTGTCGATGATCTGCAGGTCGTAGGCGATACGTTGGTCCTGTGGCAGTGCCTGTTCGAGCGGCAGGTCGATCAGGTGCAGCACGGCGTGCCGGCCTAGCGGCAGTTGCTGGCAGTGTTCGTCCAGCGCATGCGTCTGCTGCGCCTGGCCCTCGGGTTGCAGCCACAGTTGCAGGCTCAGTTCACGGCTGGCCACCAGCCACAGCACCAGGCGGCCGGGCTCCAGGCGGCGCAGCAGCGGGCCGGCGAGCACATCGGGCAGCGGAGCGGGGGCATTGTCTGGCATCGGTGCGGTACTTCCTGCAAGAAAAACGACAGAGATTGGACAGTGGCAGGACGCCAGCGGTTCAGGAGGCCAGCTGGCGCAGACGCTCGAAGTCGAGAATTTCGATCTCGCCGTAGGTGAGCTGCACCACGCCCTGCGCTTGCAGTTCCTTGAGAATCTGGTTGGTGGTCTGGCGTGACAGCGAGAGCATCAGCGCCAGCTGCTCCTGGGCCAGGTGCAGCACCCGGCGCGGTTCGCTTTCTCCGTAGTTCTCGGCGATCAGCAGCAGGCGTCGGGCCAGGCGCGGCGCGGCCGGCAGCAGGCTCATGTCTTCCAGAGCGACGAAGGCCAGACGCAGCTTGTGGCTCATCAACAGGGCGAAGTCGCGCCAGTACTGCGGCTCGCGTTCGAGCAGCGCGAGCAGGTCGTGCTGGGGTAGCAGCAGCAGGGTGCTGGCGCTTTCGGCGAAGGCATCGTGGGTGCGCGGCAGGCCATCGAACAGGGAAATTTCGCCGAACCAGTAGGGCGGCTCGACCAGGGTCAGCAATGCCTCCTTGCCGTTTTCGCTGACCGCGCCGATGCGCACTGCACCTTCGACCACCGCATACAGCCCGCTGGGTTTGTCGCCACGGCGAAACAGCCGCTGGCCGGCATCCAGGCGTTGCATCTGGGCCATGTCCAGCAGGCCCTGGCTCAGCGCTGGGGGCAATGCGGCGAACCAGTGGCCCTGGTTCAGCTGGCTGAGGTAATGACGGGGGTCGGGCATGGCGGCTCCTGTGAGGTTGCGCGGCGGTGCGGCCTTCCCTGCCATTGTCGGCTAGCCGACAGTGTGACTAGCCAAGGTGGAGGGATCATGTGCGGGCCCGTTTCACACCTGAGGACGATAATAATGAAAACCCTCGTCGATCACCTGGCGCAATATGCCGCCTACCATCGCGACCGGCGCAATATCGCCAGTCATTTCATCGGCATCCCGATGATCGTGCTGGCCGTCGCCGTGCTGCTGTCGCGGCCAGGTTTCCATCTTGCCGGCCTGTGGCTGGCGCCTGCCACGCTGGTGGCGCTGGCGTCGGCATGGTTCTACCTGCGCCTGGACACCCGTTTTGGCCTGCTCATGGCCGTGCTGCTGGGGCTGTGCCTGTGGGCCGGTGCCAGCCTGGCGGTCGCTTCCACTGCCCTGTGGCTGACGGCAGGCATTGGTCTGTTTGTGGTCGGCTGGGTCATCCAGTTCGTCGGTCACTACTACGAAGGACGCAAGCCGGCCTTCGTCGATGACGTCATGGGGCTGGTGATCGGGCCGCTGTTCGTGGTCGCTGAACTGGCCTTTCTGCTCGGCCTGCGCAAGGAAGTCGAGCATGCCGTGGTAGAGATCGCCGGGCCGACCTGCATCCGCGAGAAGAAGGCGCTGGCCTGAGCACGTGCTGCTGTTCGTCGCGGCTGAAGCCCCTCCCTCGGTCACTCGGTTTTGTGGGAGGGGCTTTAGCCGCGAGCCTTTCTAGAACATCGCCATCCACTGAGCCGTCATCGAGCGTGCGTGGCGATCCACGGTGATGGGTGCAAAGGGGCGGCCGGAGACGCTCTGCAGGGTGTTGCTCTGGCTGTTCATGTCGGCCAGCGCCGCACGCAGATAGCTCCAGCGCGTCTGCAGCTTGGTCACCTGCGGGTCGGATTGATCCTTGAGTGCCTGCAGTTCGCTGTCGATGGCCGGCAATAGCAGGCGTTCGTCCTGACCGAGGTAGGTGCCGGGCTGCTCGCGAGCGATCTCGAAGGTGCCCAGGTAGGAGCGGCTGAGGTATTGCACGCTGAGGTACTCGACCTTCGCCGCCAGCTCGCTCTGGCCTTCGGCCCCCGGTAGTGCACGGGCCGTGCTGAGGAAGTCGCGCAGGGCGCGGCTGAGGTCTTCGGGAAAGCGCCAGGGTACGTTCTCGTCACCGGGGCCATAGGAAACACCGTTGCGCAATTGGGTAACGAGGGCCTGATGGGCGCTGGTGAGTTCGGCGCTGCCCTGCGGCAGGCTCTGCATGGCACCGGCCAGAGCGGCCAGGTCGGCTTCCAGGCGCTGCTGATGGGTCTTCTGGAACCCTTCGCCACGTAACAGCATCAGGCTGCTGGTGGCGCGGCTGGCGTGTATCTGGATTTGTTCCTGCGGGCTGACGGCTTCGGCGAAGGCCATTGGCGAGAGCCCGACGAAGAGTCCGAGCGACCAGAAAAAAGCATGGCGCAACAGTGCTTTACAGCGCATCCGGGGTGCTCCTTGTTATTGTTTTGAGCAGGTATGCAGTGGGCAGCGTCAATGACGCAGCGCCAAGACTACTGCGTGACGCGCTGCAGAGCATGACCCGAAAGAGTGATTTCGTCGGAAAACGCTACCGTTCAGGTGCTGTTCGCCAGATTGCGCAGGTACTCGGCGGTGAAGGCGTCGGCGGGGAAGAAGGTCTCCAGTGCCAGTTCGGCGAGGGTCACGTCATTCGGGGTGCCGAACACCGTGATGGTGCTGATCAGGCTGAGCACACCTTGCTCGCTGTGCAGTTGCAGCGGCACCAGCACGGCGTCGCTCGGTGGCGCAGGGACTTCAGCGGGTGCCGGATAGCCGCGCAGTTCATCGAGCAGGCTGAACAGGGCTTCGTCGCCGCTGATTTCGGCGTCGCGCTGCAGGCGCATCAGCAGGTGCGCGCGCCACAACGCGAGGTTGGCGATGCGTGGTGCCAGGCCTTCGGGGTGCAACGACAGGCGCATCACATTGAGCGGCGGCCCGAGCAGAAAGTCCGGCATGCCGGCGAGGAAGGCACCGACCGAGGCGTTGGCTGCCAGCAGGTTCCACTGTCGGTCGATGGCCAGCGCCGGATAGGGTTCATGGGCCTTGAGCAACTGTTCGATGGCCTGGCGGGCTGGAGCCAGCGCCGGGTCGCTCAGTTCGTGCTGGCTGTACAGCGGGGCGAAACCGGCGGCGCTGAGCAGGCGATTGCGCTCGCGCAGGGGAATCTCCAGTTGCTCGGCCAGGTGCAGCAGCATTTCGCGGCTGGGTTGGGCGCGTCCGGTTTCGACGAAGCTCAGGTGGCGGGTGGAGATCTCCGCCTCGCAGGCGAGGTCGAGCTGGCTCAGGCGGCGCCTTTGGCGCCATTGGCGCAACAGGGCGCCGGCGGTCTGGGTATTGTTCATGGTCAGCACGATAGTTCAGTCAGGTCATGCCGGCCATTACCTGGCAGGTAATCGACGCCCCGCGCGTTTCGGCGAAATCTGTAGGCCAGGCACCACCCCGGTGTCCCTATGGAGGATTCATCATGAACGCACTGCAACCCACCCCGATGCTGCGCAATGCTCTCTTGCTCGATGGTCTGCTCAGCGGCGTTACCGGCCTGCTGCTGGTCCTGGCGGCCGGCTGGCTGGGCGCCTTCCTCGAACTACCGCGCCTGCTGTTGCTGGTCGCCGGTAGCGCGCTGCTGCCCTTCGCGGCGCTGCTGGTGTGGTTGTCCAACCGCGCCGAAATCAGCCGCCAGGCGATCTGGGCGGTGATCGCGGTCAACGCGCTGTGGGTGATCGACAGCCTGCTGGTACTGGTGATCGGCTGGGTGTCGCCGAACCTGTTCGGCTACGCCTTCGTTATCGCCCAGGCGCTGGCGGTGGCGCTGCTGGCCGAGCTGCAATGGTTCGGCCTCAAGCACTCGCAGGCTGCCGCCGTTTGATGGTCAGGTTCAGAGACCGCGCAGCGCCAGTTCTGCCCCAAGCAGCAACAGGCCGATGAAGAACCAGCGCTTGAAGCGCTCCGCGCTGATGCGTTTGCGCAGCCACTGGCCGCCGGCCATGCCCAGCAGTGCGGGCAGCAGGGCGAGGGCCGATACACCCAGCACCGCCGGTTGCAGCAGTTCACCGCTGTGACCGAGTGCTGCCGCCAGAGCCAGGGTGGAGACGCTGAAGGACAACCCCAGGGCCTGAACCAGATCGTCCTTCTCCAGGCCGATGGCCTGCAAGTAGGGCACGGCGGGAATCACGAATACACCGGTAACCGCGGTGATCGCGCCGGTGAGCGCACCAATCACCGGGCTCAGCCAGCCTTCCTTGATCCGCTCCACGCGAAAGTGCACCTTGGCCAGGCCGAGCAGTGCGTAAACCACCAGCGCCACGCCCAGCCAGCGGGTGGCGCCGGGCAGGTCGAGGCTTTGCAGCAGAGCGGCGACCAGCAGCGTGCCGCACAGGATGCCCAGCAGCATCGGCCATAGCCGGCGCAGCATCGGCAGCGGACTGCGACCGTCGCACAGCTGCCAGATGTTGGTCACCATCGACGGGATGATCAGCAGCGCGGCGGCCTGCAATGGCGCCATCACCAGACCGAGCAGACCGACGGCGATGGTCGGCAGGCCAAGGCCGACCACACCCTTGACCATGCCGGCGAGCAGGAAGGTGACGAGGATCAGGAGCAGGTGCTCAGTCATCGCGCTGCCCCTGATCGTGGATCGCGCGGCTGTCGGCCGGCGCCTGTTCGCGCTCGTGCATGCCGTAGTCGCGCAGTACCTGGGCCACGCGCAACCGATAGTGACTGAAGACCTCCTCGCGTCCTGCCGACTGCGCGCGGCGGTGTTCTTCGCGCTGGCGCCAGGCCTGGATTGCGGCTTCGTCCTGCCAGAACGACAGCGACAGGATCTTCCCCGGCTGGGTCAGGCTCTGGAAGCGCTCGATGGAGATGAAACCCGGCTGCTCGGCGAGCAGTGGGCGCAACTCACCGGCGAGGTCGAGATAGTCCTGCTGCAGGCCTGGCTTGGCCTGAACTTCGAAGATCACGGCGAGCATCGGTTTCTCCCTGGCTGGCTCTGGCTGAAATTGCCTGCCAGTATCCACATTTGCTGCACGCCATGTTTCGTCATGAGGTGAACTATGGAATACGCACCGGGTTTCAGCTCGATTGCCGCGTTGCTCGCCGATGCCGGGCGCGCCAGCATGGTCTGGGCGCTGATGGACGGCAGCGCGCGGCCGGCCGGCGAGCTGGCCTTGCTGGCGGGGCTGTCGCCG